>JALAGK010000059.1 GCA_022712475.1 Enterobacteriaceae bacterium | reverse complement strand
AGCCGGTACTGTATATCACCGCCGGCGGCGCGAAAGAACAGATACAACAGCTGCTGGCGGCCATCAGCATCAGCGACGTGCGCTCGTTCTACCAGGACCCGCGCTTTTGTCTGTGCGTACTGGCGGAAATCGCCTGTCGGGCGCTTTCGCCAGCAGTGAATGACCCGGGGACGGCCATTGATGTAATTGGGCGCGCTGTCAGAGTGTTGTCAGAGTACGCACAGCCACAGCCGGAGCATCCTGAGGTGACGTATCCCAATGTGCACATCGCGCCACTTTCGGTAGATAACCTGTTTGATGATATTTTCTCGCCTGTTGCGCGCGATGGCGCGGCGCTGCGAGAAATCCCGCTGCGGTTAATAAAATCCCTTAGCCTGCTGGCCCAGGGATGGCCAGAGCGTTATGCCGCCGCTGCGCAACGCCACGTGCAGGAAGTGATGCTTTATATCGAGCGTGAGAACTATATCGAGAGTGACCGGCAGTTACTGAAGGAAACCTGCCAGCGGCTTTTTCCCGCAGTACAGGTGTGACAGGTCTGCGCGTTTTAGCTCGCACTGCGTCCCAGTGGCACCACCAGTGGCGTATGGGCGACCGGATCGTCAATAATCATGCAGCGCAGGCCATAAATGGCCTCGATAAGTTCGGCGCTGACAATCTCTTTAGGGGCCCCCTCGGCAACGATTTTACCGTCACGCAGCGCAATCAGATGCGTTGCATAGCGGCAGGCCTGGTTAAGGTCGTGCAATACTGCTGCGAGGGTGTAGCCCTGGTTACGATTAAGGCTACTAAGTAACTCCAGCAGATCAATCTGGTGGCTGATATCAAGCCAGGTGGTCGGCTCGTCCAGCAGCATAATGGCGGTTTCCTGCGCCAGCACCATTGCTATCCAGGCACGCTGGCGCTGGCCGCCGGAAAGGGTATCTACCGGTTGGTTGGCAAGCGACTCAATACCGGTTGCGCGCATAGCGCTGCGTACAGCCTCTTCATCTTCCTTACGCCAGCGGGTAAACAGCGGCTGATGCGGATAGCGGCCGCGGGAAACCAGTTCCTGGACGCTGATATCTCCCGGTGCGCTGGCGTTTTGCGCCAGTAACCCAATACGCCGCGCCACATCTTTTGTGGCGTAACGCTGTATGTGTTCACCGTCGAGCCATACCTGGCCTTGTAGCGGGGTCATCAGGCGACTCAAACTGCGCAGTAACGTGGATTTACCACAGCCGTTGGGGCCAATAATCGCTGTGAATTCCCCGTCAGGAATAGACACGCTAAGGTTGTCTACGACAGTCTGTTTACCATAGCCCAGAGTGAGTTTTTCACCGTGCAGGCGAGAGGATGTCGTCATCTTTTGCGTGACTCCTTAATCAACAGAGCGATGAGGTAAAGCCCGCCAATGCTGACAGTGACCACACCGACTGGCAGCTGATAAGGCATAAACAGGCGCTGGGCGCACAGGTCAGCGAGTAAGAGCAGGACGCCGCCACACAAGGCTGACTGCGTCAGCCCCCAGCGCGCGGTACCGCTCAGGCGTTTAGCGATATGCGGTGCCACGAGTGCAACAAAGGAGATGGGGCCGGCCAGCGCCGTGGCACAGGCGGTCAGCAGCACGGCGGTAAACATCAGCAGCAGGCGTGAAACTTCAACGCGCACACCGAGCGCGCAGGCGGTATCGTCGCCCATCTCCAGCAGGCGCATACGGCGCACCAGCAGACTGGCGGCCAGTAACAGAACAATAATGAATGGCGCGGTGGGCTGCATTTTGCCCCAGGTCAGCCCGTTGAGCGAACCGGCGTTCCACAGCCCAGCGGAAACCGCGGTGTCGAGCGAGGCCTGTAGCAGCAGCCAGGTATTGAACGCCATTAGCATGGCACGCACGCCGATGCCGATAATGATAAGACGGAAGGTATCGATACCGTTGCGCCAGGCAAGCAACCAGACCACCAGCGCGCAGAGCACGCCGCCGCCCATTGCAGCAAAGGCGATAGCCGACTGATGCTGGTTAAACAACACCATCGCAATCAGTACACCGCTCCAGGCGCCGGTATTAAAGCCCATCACGTCCGGGCTACCGAGCGGGTTACGCAACAGCGACTGAAAAATCGCGCCGCTGACGCCAAGCGCTGCGCCTACCAGCAGGGCGGTTAGCACGCGTGGCAGACGCCATTCCACCACCACCAGAGACATGTTACGCGGTGCATTACCGAGCAGCGCATCAATAACCTGACTGGCAGTTAACGGCACTGCGCCGCTGGCAAGGCTCCAGCCCCCCAAAACAATGGCGGCCGCTATCAGCAGGAAAAAAGTGGTGAGCAGGCGCGCTGAAAGGTAGTTCATAGCGTCACTCCTGCGCGGCGACGGCGTACCAGCCAGATAAGTACTGGGGCGCCGATAAAGGCGCTAACGACCGATACCCGCAGCTCGCCTGGCACCAGCAGGCGGCCAATAATATCGGCGGCCAACAGCAAAATGGGCGTTGCCAGCAAGGTGACAGGCAGCGACCAGCGATGATCCGGGCCGGTGAGCCAGCGAGCCATGTGCGGCATCATCAGGCCAATAAAAGCAATCGGGCCGACGGCGGCGGTGGCACTGCCGCATAACAGCGTGACGGCCAGCAGGCCAAGCAACTGGGTGCGAGCCACTTTGCTGCCAAGGGCGGTGGCGGTATCGCTGCCCATGCTCAGGCTGTTAAGCGAACGGCTCAGCAGCAGGGCGATAGCCATTCCGGCCAGCACCGGCACCACAATGATGTGCAGCGTGGCAAAGGTGCGAATATCAAGCGAGCCAGATTGCCAGTAGCGCAGCTGGTCAAATACCGCTGGGTTGAGCAATGCAATACCGTTACTTAAGCCTTCGAGCACCGCCGCCAGCGCCACGCCTGCGAGCGTGAGGCGTACCGGACTTAACTGCCCGCCGCCCTGGCTACCGGTGAGCGCCACAATCAGTGAGGCCAGTAGGGCACCGGTAAAACCCAGCCCGAGCAGGGTAAGGGCAGAAGAGTACCCGAGTAACGCCGTGCCGAGCACGATGGCAAAGCTGGCACCAGCGTTGACGCCCAACAGACCGGGGTCGGCCAGCGGGTTGCGAGTGAGGGTTTGCATTAATGCACCAGCCACGCCGAGCGCGCCGCCAGCCAGTAGTCCGGCAAGGGTACGCGGCAGACGGGCATCGAGCACGATTGTGCAGTCGGCACTGCGGCACTGGCCGCTGAGTGCATCAAGCACTACGGCAGGGGAAAGGGTTTTGGCGCCAACAAACAAGCTCAGTGCCGCCATTAACAACAGAAAAATAACCAGGCTCAGCAGCACGATAGCGCGTGCTGAAAAGCGGGAAACCAACATAAATGCATATCCTGATGATTGATAATGATTTTTATTATCGTTATCACTATTATTT
>JALAGK010000570.1 GCA_022712475.1 Enterobacteriaceae bacterium | reverse complement strand
ATGCTGGTCATGCGCCCCTGGGGCAGGGACGCCATATAAATTAAAGCGCGAAGGCCATAATCCGTAAAACTTGTTAACTGCACAGTCACCTCGAAAAAGGGTCTGGTGGGAAACATTCGTTTACTGCAGACATTATTCTGATGATAAACCAGCCAGACTCAATGCGGCTAATTTATTTGGCAAAGACAGGATAAAAGAAGGGGAAAACGAGGAAAGTGGGCGCGTTTTCGCGCCCAAATGAACAATTTATGCGTCAAACGGATCGCGCAGAATCATCGTTTCGCTACGGTCAGGCCCGGTCGAGATGATATCAATCGGCACGCCTGTGACTTCTTCAATACGCTTGATGTAGTCCAGCGCCGCCTGCGGCAGGCCGCTTCTCTCTTTCACACCAAAAGTGGTCTCAGACCAGCCCGGCATGGTTTCATAAATTGGCTCGATGCCTTCCCAGCTATCTGCTGCCATCGGCGTGGTGGTCACTTCTCGACCGTCCGGCAAGCGGTAGCCCACGCAGATTTTCACTTCTTTGAGGCCATCCAGCACGTCCAGCTTGGTCAGACAGAAGCCAGACAGCGAGTTAATCTGCACAGCGCGGCGCACAGCAACGGCGTCAATCCAGCCGGTGCGACGACGGCGACCCGTGGTCGCGCCAAACTCGTTGCCTTTCTCGCACAGGAACTCGCCAACGTCATCAAAAAGCTCAGTCGGGAACGGACCGGCACCTACACGAGTGGAATAGGCCTTCAGGATACCCAGCACATAATCCACATAACGCGGACCCACGCCTGAACCGGTGGACCCACCGCCCGCCGTGGTATTGGAGGAAGTAACGTACGGATAAGTACCGTGGTCGATATCCAAAAGCGTACCCTGCGCCCCTTCAAACATGATGAAGTCGCCGCGCAGACGTGCCTGGTCCAGCAATTCGGACACATCAACCACCATGCTGGTCAGCAGGTCAGCCACCGCCATCGCGTCGTCCAGCACTTTCTGGTAGTCAACCGCGTCGGTCTTATAGAAGTTCACCAGCTGGAAGTTGTGATATTCCATCACTTCTTTGAGTTTTTCAGCGAATGCCGCTTTATCAAACAAATCACCCACGCGCAGACCACGGCGTGCCACTTTGTCTTCATAAGCCGGACCAATACCGCGACCGGTAGTCCCAATGGCTTTTGCGCCACGCGCTTTCTCGCGGGCAATGTCCAGCGCCACGTGGTAATCGAGAATCAGCGGGCAGGCTTCAGATAACAACAGACGATCGCGTACCGGAATATCACGGTCTTCCAGCTCTTTCATCTCTTTGAGCAGCGCCGCAGGAGAGAGCACCACGCCGTTACCGATGACGCTAGTGACATTCTCACGAAGAATACCTGAGGGGATAAGATGGAGAACGGTTTTTTCACCGTTAATAACCAGAGTATGGCCCGCGTTATGGCCACCCTGGTAGCGCACAACATATTTGGCCCGTTCAGTCAGAAGATCGACGATCTTTCCTTTGCCTTCGTCACCCCATTGGGTGCCCAGTACGACGACGTTGTTACCCATTTTGAAATATCACCGTTTGCTTAAAAAAGGATTCTACCATCGGTTTTCCAGAGATTCAGCCTGAATTGGCAGAAAAATGCCCATTTTTAACTCAGGCAAACGTTCTCCTCAACATGTAGTAGATAACAAACCCAGCAACCACAAGCGCACCGCCAAAGCGGCGCAGTGTCGCATCAGGCAGCGTGGTTATCGAGCTGATCATTCGTCTCCACAGCGATGGAAACAGCATCGGCCCCAGACCTTCAAGTACCAGTACCAGCGCCAGTGCACATAAAATGGTTGCGTTCATTCTCATTCCACCAGACAAAAAAAGAGCCGGAACAAGTCCGGCTCGGGGAGATCTCGCGTTAACGCTCAGTGCCCCTTCACTCACGTGGAGCGAAGATTAGCGCTGGCTATGCTTTGGCGTCTTCATATAGCGGAAGAAGTCGTTTTCCGGGCTCAGCACCATCACGTCCTGGTTGGACTTGAAGCTGGACTCGTAAGCACGCAGGCTACGGATAAAGGCATAGAAATCCGGATCCTGGCTGAACGCATCAGCAAACAGCTTCGCGGCTTCCGCGTCGCCTTCACCGCGGGTCATCAGCGCCTGACGCTCTGCTTCTGCCAGTGTGCGGGTTACTTCGTAATCCGCCGTTGCGCGCAGTTTCTCAGCCTCTTCCTGACCCTGTGAACGATGGCGACGCGCGACCGCTTCACGCTCAGCGCGCATACGGTTGTAAATCGCCTCAGAGACCTCAGTCGGCAGGTTGATCTGCTTGATACGCACATCCACCACTTCAATACCCAGTGCCGCCATACTGTTCGGGTTAATCACGGGTACTTTACCGTTGGTCTCTTCCGTCACGCGCTCGGCCGCTTTAGCGATAGCGTCATCGGCTGCTGGCGTCGCGACTTCATCGTCGGTGCCCGCAGAACCAGAGTTCAGCGCGTCACGCACTTCAATCGTCAGGCGACCGCGCGAGTCGGTCACGATGTCTTTTACATCAAGACGGCCAATTTCAGAACGCAGACGGTCGCTGAATTTACGCTTAAGCAACACTTCGGCCTGAGACACATCGCCACCGCCGGTCGCCAGGTAGTAACGACTAAAGTCACTGATGCGCCACTTGATATAAGAGTCGACAATCAGGTCTTTCTTCTCTTTGGTGACAAAGCGGTCAGCCTGGTTATCCATAGTCTGGATACGTGCATCAAGCGTTTTCACCGATTCAATAAACGGCACCTTAAAGTGCAAGCCTGGCGCAAATACCAGCGGCTTGTTCTCATCGTCACGCACCACTTTTCCGAAGCGCAGAGTAATGCCGCGTTCGCCCTCTTTCACCACGAAAATAGAGGCGTAGAGTGCAACGAGCACAATGATAATGACTGCAATTACTGACTTACGCATCGTTATTCACTCCCCCGGCGCTGGGTGTCGTTGCGCTGCGCGTTAGCGCGGCGCTGGTCCATGATATCGCCATTGCTGCTTGATGCAGGGCGGTTAGCGCGGTTACTGCTGTCTGACGCTGGCGGCAGGCGAAGCAGGTTGCTGTCGCTGTTGCTGCTACTCTTTACGTCGGACTGCGCCCCACCTTTAAGCATCTGGTCCAGCGGCAGCACCATCAGATTGCCGCCCTTGTCGTTAACCAGCACTTTACGGGTATTGCTGAGCACTTTCTCCATCGTCTCGATGTACAGACGCTCACGCGTAATTTCCGGTGCAGCTTTATATTCCGGCAGAATACGGGCAAAACGAGAGACTTCACCCTGCGCTTCCAGTACGGTCTGGGTTTTATACGCACGCGCCTCTTCAAGGATACGCTGCGCCTGACCGTTGGCACGCGGCTGGACTTCGTTGGTGTAGGCCTCAGCCTCACGAATGTACTGCTGTTCGTTCTCACGCGCCGCGATAGCATCATCAAACGCAGACTTCACTTCCTCTGGCGGACGTGCGGCCTGGAAGTTGACGTCCAGAAGCGTAATGCCCATGTTGTACGGCCTGATGGTTTCTTCAAGCTCACGCTGGGTATCGCTACGGATAACAGTACGCCCTTCGGTAAGGATGCGGTCCATCGTGTACTTGCCGATAACCCCGCGCAGCGCGCTGTCGGTTGCCTGACGCAGGCTGTCATCGGCGCTGGTTACGCTATAGAGGTAACGCTGAGGGTCCGTCACGCGGTACTGCACGTTCATCTCAACGCGCACCACGTTTTCATCAGAGGTCAGCATTACGCCTGACGCGGCCAGTTCACGTACCGACTCCACGTTTACTGCTCGCACCTCATCAATAAAGGTGGGTTTCCAGTTAAGACCTGGCTCAACCAGATGATCAAACTTGCCAAAACGCGTGACTACGCCGCGCTCGGCTTCTTTGATGGTGTAAAAGCCGCTGGCTGCCCAGCCAATAACCACAATAGCCGCGACGATGCCGACAATTTTGCCACCCATCTGGCCACGAGGTTCCTGCGTACCGCCAGAATTGCCGCCGCTACCTAAGCCACCAAGCTTTTTGCTCAGTTTGCGAAAAATATCGTCCAGGTCAGGTGGCCCCTGATCGCGGCCCCCTTTATTGTTATTTCCCCCAGAGTCGCCGCCGGGCTTGCTGCTTCCCCACGGGTCGCGGTCCTGTCCGTTATTACCGGGCTGATTCCACGCCATGTTTATGCTCCATAATTGTTGTGCGGTGATATACCTTTCGTGTCCGATGCCGCGCCGTAACCGGCTGTTATCATTGGCTCATCAGAACCATCAACAACCGCTACACTGCCACACCAGACCTTGCAGGCATCCCCAATTGGGGAGAAAATCTTCAGGCAGACCAGCAGAATTACACCAGGTAATCCACCAGCCCCGGTTCTTGCTTACAGAGGCGACGCCAGTCAACTACAGGCATTCTGACCTGCAATCCAACACTGCCATCTTCCTCCAGCCACTCTTTTTCTATCGCCTGAAGCTGATAAAAACGGCTGCGCAGACGCCCCGCTTGTGGAGGCAGCATCAGCGTATGCTGCGCTATCTCACCGGAAAGGCGCTCTGTCAGAGCCTGGAAAAGCAGTGGCAAACCAGCACCAGTCTGGGCAGAAAGCCAGACCCGCACTGGTACGTTTTCTTCATCACGGTCGATACGCGGCACAAAATCATCCAGCATATCGATTTTGTTCATCACCAGCAGCGTAGGTATCTCGAGAGCGTCAATTTCCTCAAGCACCGACTCTACGGCTTCAATATTTTCTTTTACCCGCAGATCCGCTGCATCAATCACATGCAGCAACAGTGTGGCCTGCCGGGTTTCCTGTAGCGTCGCCTTAAACGCCGCAACAAGATCGTGTGGCAGGTGGCGAATAAAGCCTACCGTATCCGCCAGCACGGTTTCACCGACATCCGCGACATCAATACGGCGCAGTGTCGGATCCAGAGTCGCAAAAAGCTGATCCGCGGCGTAAACCTCAGCAGAGGTCAGGCTGTTAAACAGGGTAGATTTACCGGCGTTGGTATAGCCCACCAGCGACACTGTCGGCACGTCGGCGCGGGTACGCGCACGCCTGCCCTGCTCGCGCTGTTTTTCGACCTTTTCAAGGCGAGAGAGGATCTGGCTGATGCGGTTACGCAGCAAGCGGCGGTCAGTCTCAAGCTGGGTTTCCCCTGGGCCGCGCAGGCCGATGCCGCCTTTCTGGCGTTCAAGGTGGGTCCAGCCGCGCACAAGGCGCGTCGCCAGATGGCGCAACTGCGCCAGTTCAACCTGCAGCTTACCTTCGTGGGTACGCGCACGCTGGGCAAAAATATCTAAAATAAGCCCTGTGCGGTCAATAACGCGACACTCGCACAGTCGCTCAAGATTACGCTCCTGAGCCGGGGTCAACGCATGATCAAAGAGCACGACGGAGGCGCCAGTGGCTTTTACGGCATCAGCAATTTCTGTGGCCTTGCCTTCCCCAACAAAATACTTCGGGTGCGGTGACTTACGGGTACCGGTGACCACCTGCAACGCGTCGACGCCTGCAGAAGATACCAGGGCTTCAAACTCCTGGAGATCTTCCATGTCTTTGTCTTGCACAAACCAGATGTGTACCATCACCGCCTGCTCACCGGCGTCATAACGGTCAAACAAGCGTATAACCTCTCAAAAATACCAGCGGGGAACACAGTTGGACTGGTTCCCCGTCATGGAACGACAGCCATCCACCTTATTCGGTTTCGTCGCTGTCCTGCGGCGCAGAAGAGGACGACTGCGCGTTATTGTTGCCGTGATGATAATTGCTGGAACCACCGCCACCGGCATTATTGCTGTGATGAGATACCGGGCGAGACGGTACAACCGTTGAAATCGCATGCTTATAGACCATTTGACTGACCGTGTTTTTCAACAGGATCACGAACTGATCAAAAGACTCAATCTGGCCTTGCAGCTTAATACCATTCACCAAATAAATAGAAACCGGAACGCGTTCCCGACGCAATGCGTTCAGGAACGGATCTTGCAAAGATTGCCCCTTAGCCATTCTATCTTTTCCTTATAGCTTGTTGTTTGTACTTGCGAACCCATAGGCTCTGAAAAATATGTCAAAATTTGCACACGAGACGTCTTAATTGTACACGTTCATTAATGTTACGCACTAACAACCTGCACCACTTCGTCCAGAGCTGACTGAGGACTGCCACTGTCCAGCCAGTGAACCTCTTTCCAGCCGCGTAGCCACGTCATCTGACGTTTAGCTAATTGTCTCGTCGCGCAAATACCGCGATAAACCATCTCATCGTACGTGATTTCTCCCGCCAGATATGACCACATCTGGCGGTATCCCACACAACGGACGGAAGGCATATCCGTATGCAAGTCTTCGCGGGCAAATAGCGCCCGCGCTTCGGCTTCAAAACCTGAAGCCAACATCTGATGAAAACGCTGCTCAATCTTCTGATGGAGCAGTTCACGGCTCGCCGGGGCGATGGCGAACTGATACACCTGATAAGGCAGAGCGTCTCCCGACGTGCGAGTCAACTCCGTTAAAGTTTTACCCGAAATAAAAAAAACTTCCAGTGCCCGGGAAAGCCTTTGCGGATCGTTGGGATGAATGCGTTGCGCCGACACAGGATCTATCTCCTGCAACTGCTGATGCAATGCGTCCCACCCCTGCTCTGCAGCCTGTTGCTCAATGCGGCTGCGAACCGCCGGGTCTGCTGAAGGCAGCGGCGAGAGCCCCTCCAGCAACGCCCTGAAATAGAGCATTGTCCCGCCGACCAAAAGCGGAATGCGCCCTGCCGCCGTGATGTCGGCCATTTCCGCCAGCGCATCACGGCGAAAATCCGCCGCAGAATAGCTCTGCGACGGATCCCTGATATCTAACAACCGGTGCGGCGCCTGTGCCAGTTCCTCAGGACCAGGCTTTGCCGTACCAATGTCCATCCCTTTGTAAATAAGGGCCGAATCGACACTTATCAACTCAACGGGCAAAATCTTGCATAATTCTATCGCCAGCGCCGTTTTCCCTGAGGCAGTCGGCCCCATGAGAAAAATGGCCTTCGGCAGGCCAGCCTTACTTACTTCATTATCAACGTCAGTCATGCTTCAGGGCGTTCATCGCCGGTTGGAGATCAATAGGTTGTAATAAACCACTCGGCGGCGACTTCAGCAGCTGTGGACAAAGACGCTCGACGTCAGCCAGCAGGGCAATCGCCTGTGCATGGCTCCATTCGCCGTGTTCGCTGGTCAAATGCCGGGCGAGCCACTGGGCGATGCGTACAGCATCGTTATCAGTCTGTTGCGCCAGGTAGCCTATCAGTTCGGGAATCAAGTTTTGTAAATTTTGTTGGCGCAAGGGTAAAGGCACCGCGCGAACCGTCACATGCCGCGCATCAATGGCAAACTCTACCCCAGTTTGCGCAAGCGCCGCCTGCCAGAGCTCCAGCGTCTTAAGCTCAGCGCTATCAAGCTTCAGGCGCACCGGAATCAGAAGCGGTTGCGCACGCAGTTTCTCATCGCCCGGCACCAGCTGTGCCTGGCGCAGCCAGCGTTGTGCAACGGGTAACGCCAGCAGAGATAGCCGCCCATCACGCTCTAATAGCGCCATATCGCCCTTAAGTACAGTCAGAACGCGACCGAAACTCTGGCTATGTCCGGCCAGCTCCTCAACGCGTTCTACTTCAACCCGGGGTCCTGGCGCTGAAGGGGGAACGTCGGGCGTCTCCAGCAATTTACTGTAGAGCGCGCCCTGGCGCTTCTGATAACCCGGCGTGGCGTTAGGCCAGCTGGCATCGTTTGCCCGCGGCGCGCGTGAGCCCGCACTGTAACCGCCAGAAGACGGCTCACGTAATGATGCCGCCTGCGGCTCGCGATATGCCGTTTCTGCCGGTGCTTCAGTACGGCTGCGCGGTTGCTCAACGGGGCGTGCAAAATGGTTTTTCCCTGCAGCTACGCGGTTTTCAGGCTGCCAGCAGGGAATGGGTGCACCGTTTTCATCTGCCAACGGCAGCGGCGGCACCGTCTGCTGTTGCAGCACACTCAGCACCCCCTGGTAAATAAAATCGTGTACCAGTCGCGACTGATGAAAACGCACTTCATGCTTTGCCGGATGCACATTTACATCCACCTGATGTGGATCGATATCCAGATAAAGTACGTAGGCGGGCTGGCGGTCAGAACCGAGCTTCTCTTCGCAAGCCTGGCGAATAGCATGGTTAATCAGGCGGTCGCGCATCATGCGCCCGTTGACGTAGCAGTACTGGGTTTCGGCTAGTGCTGAAGTGGTGCCCGCCGGGTCAGCCACCCAGCCGCGCAGTGCCAGGTCGCCATGCTGCCACTCAATGGCAAGCGCCTGTTCAAGAAATGCCGTGCCACAAATCGCGCCGAGGCGGCGCTCACGCGCCCCACCTTCCGGCACGGCACGGTACTGGCGCACCATTTTACCGTTGTGGTTAAGATTGATAGTGACATCAAAGCGGGCCAGCGCAATGCGCCGGACCACTTCGTCGATATGCCCAAATTCGGTCTTCTCAGTGCGCATGAATTTGCGCCGAGCGGGTGTGTTGTAGAACAAATCCAGCACTTCGAGCGTTGTACCCTGCGGATGAGCTGCGGGTTTGACCGTGACCGCCATATCGCGCCCTTCAGCGTAGGCCTGCCAGGCCTCCTGCTGCTCGGCGGTGCGTGAGGTTAACGTTAAACGAGAGACGGAACTGATACTCGCCAGTGCTTCCCCGCGAAAACCGAGGCTTAAAATGGCCTCAAGGTCGTCCAGCGTGGCAATTTTGCTGGTGGCGTGGCGCGCTAATGCCAGTGCCAGCTCGTCTTTACCAATCCCGCAGCCATTATCACGTATACGGATAAGTTTTGCGCCACCGCGCTCAATGTCGATATCAATACGTGTTGCACCAGCATCAATGCTGTTCTCTACCAGCTCTTTCACCACCGACGCGGGTCGCTCCACCACCTCGCCTGCGGCGATTTGGTTAGCAAGCTGAGGCGGTAAGATCTGAATTGGCATTATCTCTCCTTGCGCGGTGATTAGTTAGCGCCCACTAACAGACTGGCCGCGCTGGCCGTTTGCGGTGCGCTATCAGATGGCGGCGCCATCTGTAGTGGATTCGCAATAAAATAGTTACGCAAGCCAAGGTAAATCGACTCGGCAATACGCTGCTGGAAACTGTCGCTTGCTAACATCCGCTCTTCTGTGCCGTTGCTGATAAACCCGGTTTCCACCAGCAGCGACGGAATATCCGGTGAGCGCAACACACCGAGACTCGCGTGCTCCGGGCGGCGTTTGTGTAGCGACCCTACGTTTTGTAACTGGTCGAGCACGCTGGTGGCAACATCATAGCCGACACGCTGCGAATGACCGAACTGTAAATCCAGCACCGCCTGACTCAAATACGGATCTGCCTGGCTGTTTGCCAGCACGTCGCCCGCGCCACCCAGCAGTTCAGATTGCTTCTCATGTTGCTCCAGCCAGCCCGCCATTTCCGTGTTAGCTCGCCGGTTAGACAGCACCCACACTGAGGCACCGGTAGCATCGCGGTTCGGGGCGGCGTCAGCATGAATAGATACCAACAGGTTGGCATTCTGGCGGCGCGCCACGTCAGAGCGCCCCATCACCGAAATAAAATAGTCGCCGTCGCGCGTTAGCACGCCCTTAAACATCGGATCCGCATTAAGCATGGTCTTGAGCTTACGGGCAATGGCTATCGTGACATTTTTCTCTTTGGTGCCGCCTGCGCCGATAGCACCAGGATCCTGGCCGCCGTGTCCGGCGTCGATAGCCACAATGACCTGCTCAGATGAAACGGGAGCGGTACGCGCCTGTGCCGGTCGCACTGCCGTATTGCTACTGACTACAGCAGTAGTACGCTCACTGGCATTACTGAACGGGTTACGCGCTGGCTCACGCGGCTTTATCGGCTGCGCTGGCGCAGAAGGCGCTCGCTGCGCCACTACCGGGGGCGGCGAAGGCGGCTGTGGAGCATCAGCGTTGATGGTAAAGACCACCAGATAGCCGTCGCCACTACGCTGCTTGACCGCGCGGGTTTTCCCCTTTTGCGTGAGATCCACTAACAGTCGCAGCGACTGCGGGCCACCGGTTTGCCCGGAGCGAATGCTTTTCACCAGATTTTCACCGCTAAACTGCAAGGGCAGCCCCTGAATCACGCCGCTCTGACGAATATCCAGCGCAACCGTTCGCGCATTCTGCTCAGAAAAGGTGTACTCGGGATCTCCGGTAAAGCTAAAAGTGATACGCGCCTGCGTATCACCGTTAGAGACACGTATATCAGACAAATTTGCCGCATACAGCGGTGCGCACAGCACCAGCAGCGCGGCGATTAACCCACTTTTAGCGCAATACATTTTCCGTCTTCCTGTTATCCGGCCAAACGCGACAGCAGTGACTCCCCTGCCTGGGAAACGGCTTTCAGTAACGCTTCACGGCCCTGCGCCTGGTAATTTAAATGGATTTCAACATCCGGGTCAGGTAATACCCCTGCGCCCTGCTGCGGCCACTCGACCAGGCAGATGGCATCATAGGCAAAGTAATCGCGGATCCCCATAAATTCGAGCTCTTCCGGATCCGCAAGACGATAAAGATCAAAGTGATAAACCGTCAGATTATCCAGCGCATAGGGTTCCACCAGCGTATAGGTGGGGCTTTTTACATTGCCTTTATGCCCTAACGCCTGCAAAAAGCCACGGCTGAAGGTGGTTTTTCCCGCGCCAAGATCGCCATATAACCAGAAAACGGCCGAGCCCTGGCAGGCTTGTGCCAGACGCTCACCCAATGCGAGCGTTGCAGATTCATCGGGAAGAGAAATTACGCGGTTCATCATGTTCAGTCAGTTCACATCCGGGTTAACAAAAGCGTATAGCTCATTTATGACATCACTTGCCAGCATACCGCGAGTCCCAAAGCGCCGCGCCAGTTTGTCGGCCGCTGCGCCGTGCGCCACACAGCCCGCACAGGCGGCATCATACATTTCAAGCCGTTGCGCCAGTAGGGCCGCGATGATACCGGAGAGCACGTCACCCATGCCACCGCTGGCCATGCCGGCATTGCCGACATCTGCAATGCCCATGCGACCATCCTCGCAGGCAACCAGGCTGCCAGCGCCTTTGAGCACCACACAGCCACCGTAGCGTTTTACCAGACGCCTTGCTGCCAAAACGCGATCGTTTTCAACCTCTGCGATGCTGCAATTGAGCAACCGTGCGGCCTCGCCGGGATGCGGCGTAATGATTCGATTCTGACGTTTATCGGGGTTGATTGCCAGTAGGTTGAGCGCGTCGGCATCCCAGAGCATAGGTTTACGGAAATTCTCGACCTTTTGCAGCGCCTTTTTGCCCCAGCTTTGTTGCCCAAGGCCAGGACCTATCGCCACCACATCGGCCCATTGCAGGCTCTCATCCAGCGTATCTGGCGTCAGTTCATGCACCATCAGCTCCGGGCGCGCCGTCAGCAGAGGGGCAATGTTCTCTGCGCGGGTCAACACCCGTACAAGCCCTGCACCAGCCCGCAATGCGGCTTCACCCGCCATACGAATGGCGCCCGCCGTTCCGCTGTCGCCGCCGATAATAACCAGACGCCCGTGGTCGCCCTTATGCGCGGTCGATCTGCGCGGCGCTAACCAGTCGCGAAGCTCACGGCTGTCATATCGTGCGATTGGCGCACACTGGGCCTGTAGCCACGGCTCAAGGCCCAGCGCATGCTGATGCAGCT
>JALAGK010000569.1 GCA_022712475.1 Enterobacteriaceae bacterium | reverse complement strand
TAGCTTTAACTCCAGATCCGCTTTCTGGCGCTTAAGACGCAGCACATCCACATTACTGGCCGCACCGGACGTCACCAGACGTTGGGTGATGCCCAGTTCGCTGATAACCGATGACAAAGACGCTTTAATCTGTGCGGCGGAGTCGTTGTACTGCGTGCGGCGTGCCTGATACAGCCGGGTTTCGGCTGCCACAAGGTCAGGTGAGTTATCCAGTTCGTGCGGGAATTTCAGCGGCTCGTCGTTAACCTCGGCAAACAGGCGCGCGCTGGCGGCCAGTGCCGCACGGTAGCGCGCCTCGCTTTCACCCACGTTGGACTCCGAGCGGGTGGGGTCAAGGCGTGCCACAATCTGTCCGGCTTCCACCTTCTGCCCTTCTTTAACACCGAGCGCTACCAGTACGCCACCGTCGAGAGACTGCAACACCTGCTCGCGCGAGCTGGGAATGACCTTGCCGGTGCCGGTGGAGACTTCGTCAAGCATGCCAAACCAGGCCCATACCAGCGCAATGGTGAGCAGTAACACTATCCACATCACCACACGTCCGGAGCGGGCGAGTTTGCCGTCGTCAATATCACCATCGGCATCCTGCAACACCAGTACCGGCATCACGACCTCAGGCGCGTTGCTTTTCATTTTCACCTCCGCTTGCAGCCAGGGCAGCGCTGCGACTGAGCGCCTGTTCTTTAGGCATATCCATCACCAGCTGGCCTTCTTTGAGTACCAGCACACGGTCAATAATCGACATCACCGCTGTGCGGTGGGTGGCAACAATCAACGTGCGTCCGGCAAGCCAGTTACCGAGACGTTGCAGGAACTCGCGCTCGGTATGGTCATCAAGCGAAGCCGTCGGTTCATCCAGCAGCACGATGTTGGGGTCGCGCAGCAGCAGGCGCGCCAGCAGCACGGCCTGGCGCTGGCCACCGGAAAGCCCGGAGCCACCTTCCATAATCAGGTGATCCAACCCCATTGGCAGTTTGCGGATAAAGTCCGCGCCGCCGGTCACGTGCAGGGCGGCAAAAATATCGTCGTCGCGGGCGTGTGGTGCACCCATCGTCAGGTTATCGCGCAGCGTGCCGTGAAACAGACGGGCGTTTTGCGTCAGCAGGCCAATGTTGCGCCGGATATCGGCCATATCAATATGACGCAGACTGAGGTTATCGAGCGTAAGCTCGCCTTCGGCAAGCTCCATGCCGCCTGCCATCGCCTGGAGCAGCGTGGATTTACCTGCGCCGTTTCGCCCAAGTACCGCAATGCGCTCGCCGGCGGCGATGTCGAGCTTCGCCACGCGCAGCGGTACCTGCGGGGAATCTTCACGGTAGCGAAACGCGGTATTCACAAACTGGTAGTTACCCTGTAATACGGTACAGGAGACGCGCTGCTCGTCCGGATCGTTATCCGTCGGCAGCTTCATAATGCTGTCTAACCCTTCTTTTGCTGCTTTGGCCTGCTGCCAGCGCGCCAGTACGCCACACAGCGCGGTCATCGGTGAAATCATGCGTGAAGAAAGCTGTGAGGCGGCAACAATGGCACCGGTTGTCACATCACCGTTGATAATCAACGGCGCGCCCACCATCACCACGGCGGCATAGACCAGCCCCTGTATCGCTACACCCCAGGAAATCAGCCCCTGGGTGATTTTGCGCGTCTCTACGCCCGACTGGGCCGTGACCTGAATGTAGTGATTCCACTGTTGCAAAAAGCGGTTTTCAGCCTGCATCAGCTTGATGTCTTCCAGCCCGTGTACGCTCTCTACCAGCACGGCGTTGCGCAGGGTTGATTCATGCACGCTTTTACGGGCAAGCGAGGCGAGCTTTTTCTGCAGCAGCAGCCCCGGCGCCAGCATGATGAGCGTGGCAACCGGCGCAATCCAGGCCAGTTGTGGCGCAATGATGCACATCACCAACAAAAACAAAAAGAAGAACGGCAGGTCCACCAGCGCCGAGACGGTAGTGGAGGTGACCATTTCCCGAATCTGCTCCAGTTCACGAATCTGCGAGATAAAGCTGCCGGTGGAGCGGGGAATCGCGCTTGAGCGCAGGCGCAGCGCGTGGCCGAACACCCGGTCAGAGACGCGGATATCCGCCTGCTTGCCGAGAATATCCGTGATATTGCCGCGTATTACCCGTAGCACAAAACCAAAGATAACCGAAATCAGCACGCCAATAGAGAGCACGTACAGCGTTGGGTAGGACTGGGCCGGGATCACCCGGTCATAGACCTGCATTGAGTAAAGAATGCCTGCCATGGCCAGGATATTCACAAACAGCGACGCCAGAATAACGTGCCAGTAAGGGCGCATTTTCTGGATGGCGAGCTTCATCAGCCAGTCCGGGCGAAACGGCGTGACATAGCCTGCAGTACGCGGATCGCTGCCTGCCATGGTTGGGCGTAGTGCCACCACGCGTTTTATCTGCGGCAGCAGTTCTGACAGGGCGTAGTGATTTTCCAGCTCGTCGTCATCGACCAGGCTTACCGCCACACTGTCGTTGCCGTCGTAGCTTTTCACAATGCCAATCTGCCCATCGTCGAGTTGAATCACCAGCGGCAGACGCCAGCGCGAGACATCCTCCACGCCCTGATTGAGAATGCGCGCGTTGAGCCCCGCCTGGCGGGCCAGGTTTTTCAGCACCACCGGCAGCGGTTTATTGAGCTGCCAGTTGGCCGCAGCTTCAAGGCTACCTGCCGAGTAGCCAACTCGATAGTGGCGGGCAATATGGGTCACAGCGCGCAGCCAGCCGCCCACTTCGTCTCGCGTCAGGCCGGATGGCGCTTTTTCTGTCACAACCTCACTCATGGTTGAATCTCCACGCCCTGGATAGTCTGACCGACCAGGGTAAATGCCTTACGAATATTTCCGGAGCTGTAGAGGCAGTCAAGCTGCAGGCTTTTAAGCTGGCTTTGGGTCTGCTGCTCAGAGAAGCGCGCCTGGTAGACCTCCTGCTCGGCATTCAGTACGTCGAGCAATGGGCGGGTACCCAGTTCCAGATACTGCTGCTGATACAGCTCGCGGGTGCGCTCACTCAGCTGCTGCGCGCGCGCCTGAATCAGCAGCGCCTGCTCAAGGCTGGCTGCCTGGCTACTGGCCTCAGTCAGTTGCTGGCTAACCTGCAACCTGGCCGAGCGCACGGCTGCGGTAGCGGCCTCCAGACCGTGTTGGGCAGCCTCTTTGCTGGCGGTGAGCGCGCCGCCCTGGTAAAGCGGCATCTGGACTTTCAACCATGCGGTGTACTGCGTTTTGTCCAGTTGCTCGCTGTTGGCGTAGCGGTCGTTAAGGTAGTGGGTGATTTGCGGCTCCAGCGAGACCGTTGGCAGCATCTGAGCATTCGCGCCTGCAAGCTGGGCGGCGGCCTGGTTCAGCTGGGCGTGAGCTACCAGGACGGACGGCACCATCTGGTCGTCAATGTCACCGGTACGGCAAGCGCCATCAAGCACGCGTGGAAACTCGCCGCTGACGGTGTTGACCTGGTCCCAGCCGAGATACGTTGAGAGCGTAGCACGCCAGCGCTCAAGGCTTGCTTCATACTGGGTGAGTGTGTTGCGTGCGCTTTCAATACGGGCATCGGTCTGCACCACGTCTGATTGCGAGCTGGCACCTTCGTTGCTGCGATCGCGCGCGAGTCGGCTTACGTTATTAAGCGCAATCAGCTGTTCCTGAGCAATTTTGACCAGTTCCTGGTAGCCCTGCATCTGCACCAGGGCTGCGGCGGTGTCGTGGGCAATTTTATCAATGGTGAGGAGGACGTTAGCCTGCTGGGCAGCCACCGCAGCATTAGCCGCTCTTACCGAACTGTCGACTTTGCCAAAGTCATAAAGCATTTGAGAAATAGAAAGAACTAATGATGGACTATAACCGTGATTTACATACGTATTGGAAAGACCATTATTTATTCCACCACTAATTTGCGGATAATATTTTGCGCGCTCTATTTCCACTTTCGAGGTCTGGGTAAAGAGTTTGCTAATTTCCGCACTAATATCGGGGTACCACTGTACTGAGCGCTGAACGGCGGTATTCATGTCGAGCGTGCCTGGCGGCGGCGTATAGCGGGAGGTGCTCACCCTGCCGGAAAGCTCAGGTAATGCCTGTTCAGACTGAAGTTGCTGTGGGCTCAGCATTCGGGCTTGTGCGGCAACGTCGCTGCCAAAGAGTTGCCCTGTTGCGCCAAAAGCATGCGTCAGAAAACCACTGGCAAAAAAACATGCCAGTCCTGCGT
>JALAGK010000568.1 GCA_022712475.1 Enterobacteriaceae bacterium | reverse complement strand
GATTGCTGTGGCTAAATCTCAAACGCGCGCCACTGCATGGTGATGCGCAACAAAAAGGGATGGATCGCGGCTTTTGCCTACTGCTGTTACTCATCAGCCTGAGCGGACTCGCGCTGCTGGTATGGCGTGATAGTACCGTCATGGGGGCACTGCTCGCCGTACATCTGGGGATGGTGATGGCCCTGTTTCTGACACTGCCGTACGGCAAGTTCGCCCATGGTTTTTACCGTTGCGCCGCGTTACTGAAGTGGGCAATAGAGAAACGCCAGCGTTAAAACTTGCGCTGCCAGGCTGGCGGCGCTTGATATGACAATAAAACCCGCGGCCGCAGAGCCGCCCTACAGCAATGTACAATGGAGAACCTGACCGTGAATAATCCTGTCTCTCAACACCCAAACGGGCGCAGAGGAAAGGTGGGTGCGATCCTGCGCGTCACCAGCGGTAATTTCCTTGAGCAGTTCGACTTCTTCCTGTTTGGCTTTTACGCCACGCACATCGCACATGTGTTTTTTCCTGCGGGAAGTGAGTTTGCCTCACTCATGCTGACCTTTGCCGTGTTTGGCTCCGGGTTCCTGATGCGCCCCATCGGCGCTATCGTGCTCGGCTCCTATATTGACCGTATTGGGCGGCGCAAAGGTCTGATGGTCACGCTCGGGATAATGGGCTGTGGCACGCTGCTGATTGCGCTTGTGCCAGGTTACGCCACACTCGGCATTGCCGCGCCGCTGCTGGTGCTTGTGGGCAGGTTATTGCAGGGTTTTTCCGCAGGGGTGGAGCTCGGCGGCGTGTCGGTCTACCTCTCTGAAATTGCCACGCCGGGGCATAAGGGTTTTTATACCAGCTGGCAGTCAGCCAGCCAGCAGGTCGCTATTGTGTTTGCCGCGCTGCTTGGCTACGGTCTTAACCAGCTGTTCAGCCCAGATGAAATCAGCCAGTGGGCCTGGCGCATTCCGTTTTTTATCGGTTGCATGATAATTCCGCTCATTTTTGTTCTGCGCCGCTCGCTGCAGGAAACCGAAGAGTTTCTGCAACGTCGCCACCGCCCGGACAGTAAAGAGATTTTCCGCACCATTGCGCAGAACTGGCGGCGAGTGCTGGCAGGTACACTGCTTGTAGCCATGACGACCACCACGTTCTATTTTATTACCGTTTACACACCTACTTATGGCAAAACGGTGCTGCATCTGAGTGCAGAAGAGAGTCTGACGGTGACAATGCTGGTGGGTATTTCTAACTTTTTCTGGTTACCGATAGGCGGGGCCATTTCAGACCGCATCGGACGCCGCGCCGTGTTGTTGAGTATTACCGTGCTGGCGCTCCTTACCACCTGGCCTGCCATGACCTGGCTTACGGCCGCGCCAGATTTTACCCGTATGACGGTGGTGCTGTTGTGGTTCTCATTCTTTTTTGGCATGTACAACGGTGCCATGGTAGCTGCACTGACCGAAATTATGCCTGTTTATGTGCGAACCGTTGGATTCTCGCTGGCGTTTAGCCTGGCAACGGCGGTGTTTGGCGGCCTCACGCCGGTGATTTCCACCGCACTGGTTGAATTTACCGGTAGCCGTAGCGCACCGGCCTGGTGGCTAATGTGCGCCGCATTCTGCGGGCTGGCTGCCACCTGTGCGCTGTTCCTGCGCGTAAGCAATACACAAGAAGAGGGTGTGACAGTGTCACGTTAACGCAGGTGTTGTGTGTTTACCTCTTACTGGCCCGCGATCTGCGGGTCAGTTTTTTATAAGAAAACAGCAGTTTCTCAGGCATGACAGACGCATAGCGGGTCAGAGGTGATAAAGGGTTAGCGTACAGGTAAGCGCTGGCAACGCCCGGGGACGGACGAGATAAGTCTGTGATTATCGATATGGGTGTATTCGCGAGAGAAAAGTGGGGTTCGAAGCTGTAGCACACTGACTTTATCCATTACGCGGCGCGTTTGCGTCATAAAACTGCCAGAAAAACGTCATAGCACCGTCATGCCACGCTGCCAGATTGGGCGCTTTACTGCACAATGAGCAACATCATGAATCCGATAAAAAAACACCTGCTGATGACATTACTCACGTTTACGGCCTCTGTCAGCGCCAGCGCGCAAAACGTGCTTGATTTCCCACAACCGGACACGCATCCCGAGGCATTTTATGCCGTCACTGAAATCCCGGCGGGCGGCATTATCAAGTATGAAACCGATGCCAAAACCGGCTTTATCGTTGCCGATCGCTTTCAGTCGATGCCTGTGGCGTACCCGGCTAACTACGGTTCCATCACCCAATCGTTGGGTGGCGACGGTGACCCGCTGGATGTGATTTTCTATACCCGAGCGCCATTGTATCCAGGTACCTTGATTAAGTTGCGTCCAATCGGGGTGCTCAACATGACTGACGGTGGTGAGAGTGACAACAAAATTGTCGCCGTCCCCGCAAGTGATATTGACCCAACCTGGGATGAGATTAAAACGGTGGGGGATTTACCTAAACTTGAGCGCGAGCGGCTTGAAGCGTTTTTCCGCGTGTATAAGCAGTTACCGCAAGGGCGCAAAAAGGTAGAGCTGAACGGTTACGGTGATGTCGCCGTGGCAAAGCAAGAGATTCAAACTTCTCTGACAACCTGGAAAAAAGCACATCCGTGACGTTTATGCCCGGGCGGATTAAGCCGCCCGGTAGACTAGAATATTTTCTTCAAATCCATTTATTCCTGAATACGTTCACTCCATGCTGCCTGGGTGCGAATAGCCTCTTCAATACCGGCATTATAAAACAGCGGACCAAGTTCTTTTACGACAAAGTCACACAAAAACTCTGCGTCGAATTGTTCCAGCTCTACATCCAGATTATCGCGGCAGTACGCTTCCAGTTTAT
>JALAGK010000567.1 GCA_022712475.1 Enterobacteriaceae bacterium | reverse complement strand
GTTTTGAGAACACCACTGAAGAAATGGTGTAAGCCCTTTTTGATAGAACATATCGTAACAACGTACTCGCTCACTCAATAATGAAACGGGTATCGGGGGTACGCTGCCGTCAAGACCACTGGAGGTGGCATTGATAATCAAATCGAATTCGTGGCCTTCAAGCGCATCCATAGCTATCGCACTAACGCTACCTGTGTGGCAAAAAAGCTCCACCAACTGCTGAGCTCGCGAAACAGTTCGGTTGGTTATCGTAACAGGGCAATCCAGTGAAAGCAGTGGCAGCAACGCGCCGCGCGCGCCACCGCCGGCACCCAATAGCAAAATACGATCGCCCGGTCGTATAAGACTCAAGCGTTCAAGATCGCTGAGTAACCCTGTACCGTCAGTGTTGTCACCCAGCAAACGTCCATCGCCAAGATGCTTCAGCGTATTCACTGCCCCCGCCAACGCAGCTCGTTCAGAGAGCTCATCCGCACGTGCAAACGCCTGCTCTTTAAAAGGCACTGTAACATTGGCCCCCTTACCACCAGCAGCAAAGAACGCATCCAGCGTTGAAACAAAATCATCAACAGGTGCCAGAACACGCCCATACGGATGGACAATATTCATTTGCTGCGCAAACATCTTATGGATAAAAGGCGACTTACTATGCTGAATCGGATTACCAAAAACGGCAAATTCTTCCATTGTTTTACCCCTGACGGAATAGCTCACCGGTTAAGGCATCGCGAATTTCTGAAGGATTTTGACGGCCTCCGGTTTCACCGTTAAGCACCGGAAAATCAAGGCCAAACTGCGCATGAACCTCATCTACTGAACGGCACGGTAGTAAACCGGTCAAATTTGCGCTGGTCGACACCAAAGGCTTACCCCAGGCCTCGCACAACTCAACCACCAGAGGATGATCCGTTACGCGCACAGCCAGAGAATCAAAACGCCCGGTGAGCCAACGAGGTGTTGTCGGCTTTGCAGGAAAAACAAACGTGACAGGCCCAGGCCAACAGGCAAACACAGCGTGACGCTGCGCTTCATTCAGAGCACTGTCATCAATGTAGGGTTTGAGCTGCTCGAAGTTTGCAGCAATCAATATCAATCCCTTATCTACAGGGCGCTGTTTGAGCGTCAACAACCGATTGACGGCTATCTCACTGTCAGGATCACAACCCACACCAAACACGGCTTCTGTAGGGTAGGCAATAACATGTTGTTGTTTGAGGAGGGCGACAATTTCCTCAATAGTCGTTACAGAAAAGTCATTATTCACAGGTTTGTTGTGCCGCGACCGGCTTTCCACATTGTTTACTCGCACAGTAGAGCCGGGCTCCATGGGCGGTTTTCTTTTCGATAAGCAGTGGGTAATGACATTCGGGGCACTCACCCACTACCGGTTTAAAATTAACGGCAAACTGGCAATCAGGATAGCGATCGCAGGCATGAAATGTTTTGCCGTAGCGTGAACGACGCTGTATCAGATGGCCTGTACGACACTGTGGGCAAGCTATTGTCGTCGTGTCGGGTTTGTCGACAAGTTCAGTATGCCCACATTCGGGATAACTGCTACAGCCGACAAACATACCAAAACGGCCCTGGCGTAATACCAGTACCTCCCCACATTCCGGGCACAACTGCCCGTCCAGTACTTTAACAATATGCCCATCAACCTGGTTTTTCAGCGGGCGGATGTAGTCACATTCTGGGTACTGCGAACAACCCAGAAACGGTCCGTGTTTTCCGGAGCGTATAACCAGCTCTGCCCCACACTGGGGGCAGAACTCATTTTTACGCACCTCAAAAAGTGCAGCCTTTGTCATAATGCCCCATGCACTGCCAAGACTAGTGCATCATGCCCTCATTAACTTCAAACAGGAGTTCTTCCATTTGCTGATAGGCGTTTTCACAACCTGGAAGATTAAACAATACCATTAGCACGACCCACTTCAGATCTTCCAGATCGAATTCGTCAGTATCAAGCGCCATAATACGCTCAATGACCATTTCGCGGGTTTCGAGGTTCAACACCTGAATCTGTTCAAGAAACAGTAAGAATCCACGGCAGCCAGCATCCAGCCGATGGCTCTCTTCAGGAGAGTAAATACGCATGGAGAGAGGATCGGAAGCGAGTTGCATTGGTGCAGCCAGTCCATCCTGATAGTCTGCCAGCTTCTCCAGCCACAGGAGCGCATTGTAAATGTCTTCCCGGTCAAAACCTGCGTCAGTAAGATCGCGCGTCAATTTATCCTGATCGACATGCATCTCTGCTTCTGTGTGGATGTAGGTTTCAAATAAGTACATGAGTACGTCGAACATGGCTTGCCCTCCTTAATCGGACATAGCCGCCGGGTACAGCTGCGATCCATCCTGCTAACTCCAGTTCGAGTAGCTGGGCTACTATCACTGGCACAGGTTGGCCGGCACGTTCAGCGACGACGTCAACAGGTGTAACCTCATCTCCTACGTTAGCCAACAGGTCTGCAAATGGCAATGGTGGCTGCTCCATATCTGGAGAATTATTGTCCATTTCGGGTGCATTTCTGAGCCAGTTCAGCTCGTTTTGCCAATATTCGAGAATATCTTCCGGTGAGGTGACCGGTGTAGCGCCCTGCTTTATCAACCAGTGCGGGCCTTCGCTACCAGGACTTCCTATCGCTCCAGGAATAGCAAAAACATCCCTTCCTTGCTCCAGTGCATGGCGAGATGTGACAAGGGAGCCGCTGCGAAGCGAAGCTTCCACAACTAACACGCCACGGGATAAGCCGCTGATAATTCTGTTACGGCGAGGAAAGTTTCCAGGCCAGGGCGGCGTGTTTAGTGGAAATTCAGAAACGATTGCACCGCCGTTCTCAACAATCTCTTCTGCGAGCCGCCGATGGCGATGCGGATGCACATGCTCCATGCCGCTTCCCATCACCGCTATTGTTTTCCCCCCGACACCGAGCGCAGCCCGATGCGCCACACTATCAATGCCAAGGGCAAGGCCGCTGGTAATAGTCAGCCCAGCGGCTGCAAGCGTCTCGGTAAAAAGCCGCCCCCAACGTTCTCCATACCAGGAATGTGCCCGGTTCCCAACCACAGCAAGTTGTGGCGATGTCAGCACATCGACATGTCCACGCACAAACAATGCTCCGGGAAACCAGGCAATAGACTTTAATGCGGATGGGTAATGGGCATCCATCACCGTTAACAGTTGGTTCCCATGTGTCGCCAGCCAGCGCTCTGCACGCTCAAGCTCAATCTCTGAAACACCATAGAACTGTCTTTGCTGAGTATCGTTTAATTGTGCAACATGCAAGCTATGAACAATATCGCAGCCAGACAGCAAATGCTGCTCTGCTGCCTTTTGCATCTTCTCACCACAAAGCCGCTGAACGGCCATTAAACGCAGCCAAAACTCCTCTTTACGCACCGCAATCTCCCTGCCGCAGGCCTCACACTCGCTTCTTATAGTTGCTTTGTGATGCTGTCAATCAGGGGGGGATTTGTCTAGAATAGAGGGTATAAACTTTTTAACTACTGAACACAGTTCCAGGTATCTATGGCAGTTTTGCAGGTATTACATATTCCCGACGAGCGGTTACGCAAAATCGCAGCGCCAGTTAAGGAAGTCAATGCAGATATTCAGCATATCGTCGATGATATGTTCGAAACGATGTACGCAGAAGAAGGCATTGGCCTTGCCGCAACGCAGGTAGACATTCATCAGCGTATCATCGTTATTGATGTGTCAGAAAACCGCGATGAACGCCTGGTACTCATCAATCCTGAATTACTGGAAAAAAGTGGTGAAACTGGCATTGAAGAAGGCTGCCTGTCGATACCTGAACAGCGTGCTCTGGTTCCACGAGCAGAGCGAGTAAAAATTAGCGCGCTCGATCGCGATGGTAAACCCTACGAGCTTGAGGCTGATGGTTTACTGGCTATCTGTATCCAGCATGAAATGGATCATCTGATGGGTAAACTTTTTATCGATTACTTATCACCGCTTAAACAGCAGCGTATCCGTCAAAAAGTCGAAAAACTGGATCGCATGAAATCGCGAGCCGCAGGCTAAGTAACAAGGATTAACGTGT
>JALAGK010000566.1 GCA_022712475.1 Enterobacteriaceae bacterium | reverse complement strand
CGTTTTTCCTGCGCAAGAGATATGTTCTGGCTGATATGAACTCGTTGGAAAAAAGCGTGATTAGCCGGATTCATGAGCTTCCTGTCTGCTTGTTGGTGAAGTAAGCCTGTGTCTGGTCGTCGGGTGCTTCGGTTGTGAGCAACATTCCAGGGCCATTTGTCAGCGCATGCTCCTCTGCGTTACTCCGGCACAACTCCCCTCGCAGAGAGCTTCATACGCGCACTGTCATCGCGATTTTTACGCAATCGCTGAGGGGATATAGAAATGCCAGCGATGACTGTGGGGTGGATTTGCACGTAGGCTCTGCTACGGTTATGCCTCCGCCTTCAGCCATGCAGTGCGGTGTGACGATTTATCTGCAACGCACAATCCGCGTTCTACCGTTGTGCCTAAAAGAGAGAAGGTGTTAAACCGAATGCGAGGAGTGCCTGTTGCGCAGTTGCTCTGGTTTACGATTTCAGGATGCGGTTGTCCTGGATAAGCGGCCTTTACTTGTGGGTAATCAGGCAATGACGTTATCACTGGTCGTGAGGAGGATGACGATGTGTTGCCTGTCACAGGTATTTTGCGTTACTTGTAAGCCAGCTCACGGCATCACGCTGATATGAAACGTGCTGGTGCTCAGCCTTAGAAAATGTGAGAACAGGGCGTAACAGAAAAGCAAGGGTGAGGAGAAAAACTGGCGGAAGATCACAGGAGTCGAACCTGCCCGGGATCGCTGGCGACCCCAACTGGATTTGAAGTCCAGCCGCCTCACCGGAGACGACGATCTTCCGCACCTGCATTGCTACATGGAGGCGCGCGCATTATAGCTATTTTCCGGGAGTTACCAATAGGCCACGACGTTATTTTGCACATTTTCTGGATTTCTCCGCACGCCGGGGATTCTTGCCGCCGTTTTTACCATCATGACGCGCATCCATCTTGCAGCGATGTAGCCGCTGCAAGTCGTAATTAGAATGACTGGCCCAGCGTTTTCAGAATAAACGGCACTGAGTCACGCAGAGATGGGTTGACCGTGCCACTGTGGTCAAGCTCCGGATATTCATGAATATCAACCTGTGTGCCTGCCGCTTTCACCGCCTGAGCAAAATGCTGTTGCATCGCCGTCGGTACATTAATGTCTTCACCACCAATACCAATGAACACCGGGTGCTGAATGTGCAGCGTCGGATAACGCAGTACGTCAGTTGTGGATTCCAGCACTGACTGAATCGCTGGCTTCAGGCTATTGGCGGCGTTGAGCTTCTGCTTCATCACTTCTTCTGTGAGCGGGGTAATGCACAGCTCACGCGCCTTCGCCAGTAGCGACTGTGCCGCAGGCTGGAAGTAATCTTCACTTTTGAGCGACTTCTGGCTGTCTGCCGCTGCAAGGTAGATATAAAACACGTAAGGAATTTTGGGGTCACCGCTCTGGGCATTGCCCGGCGCTGCACCGGTGAAGACCTGGGCGGCTGAGGTGTCGGCGTCAAAATACGGTGTACCGGTGAGCACCGTAGCGCGCACGTTCAGCTCGGGCGCATACTGTGGCTGGTAACCAGCACTGGCAAAGGCGGCATGCGCCCCCTGAGACTGGCCAACAAAGATAAGCGAGTTTTGCAGTGGGAAGGCCTTCAGCGCGGCGCGCACACTGTCCAGCACGCTCCAGGCTTCGGCTCGGGCGTTGAGATAATGATGCAGGCCGTCAGAACCCAGGCCCGCATAATCTGGCGCGACAATAGCAAAACCTAAAGACAGCCAGGTATTGAGGTACTGGCTGTCACGCGCGGTACGGGCGTTAAGTGATGGCGCACAGGCATTGTCGACGCCAATGGTGCCGTGGGTCCAGACCACAACCGGCCAGCCACCGTGCGGTGCTTCGCCTTTAGGGATAAACACCGCAGCAGTGTCCTGGCGCGGGCTTTTACCATCTACGCCGCTAATGGAAGGGTATTTAATCAAAAATTGTTGTGCGGCTTCTGCCAGTCCGTGCTCTGTGGGCAGGGCGACCTGTGACACCGGGGTTGTATCAGTTGCCTTGCGCTCGGTTGCACTGGTGGGCGCCATTATCATGAGTGCGAGTGCTGAAAGGCCCCAGCGCAATCCTCGTGTGAATACTGGTTTCATTGTGTTTGCTCATCCCATTGTTTTGAAATCGGTTGCGACACAGGTATCGCTTGAAAATAGTGTACAACCACAAGGACAATACTGCGGCAACAGGTGGCAAATTGGGGGAGTAATCCTAAGAAAACGCTGACAGTAAAAAGCGCCGCTATGGGTTGCGGCGCTTCTGGGAGGCATGGCACGCCACTGCGGGCGGGCGTGGGGTTTATTCCCCTTCGCCGGGGAACAAGAACGGGTTAATGCTGCTGCGTGCGAAGCCTTCCTGCTCCATGCGGGCATCAAGAATCAGCGAGGCGAGGTCATCCGCAACGGCTTCCACCTTCGAGTCTTTATCCTGATAGAGAATTTTCAAGTAGGTACCGCAGTCGCCGCAGCTTTCTGCTTTAATCGCCGAGGCTTCGCTGTCGAGTGACCAGTAGTTCAGGTCGCGGCTTTGCTCACAGTTGCTGCATTTCACGCGTACCACGTGCCATTCGGTTTCGCACAGGTTGCAGTGCAGGTAGCGCAGGCCGTTGGTGGTGCCGATATGGACCACGCTCGACACTGGCATGCTGCCACATACCG
>JALAGK010000565.1 GCA_022712475.1 Enterobacteriaceae bacterium | reverse complement strand
TGCGCTTCCATCATTTTCTGGTGCAGCATTTCACCGGCCAGGCGGCGGCGGTCGCGCGCGCGTGGCGCAACTGGCATCGGGATAGCGGTTGGCGGCAGCAGGTGCAAGGTAATACGCGGGAACAGACGTTGGCGCACGCGCCCTTTCAGACGGCTGAAATACGTAAGCTCTGCGCCCTCAATGCGCAGCGGTATCAGGGTCGCCTGCGATTTTGCCGCAACGAAGCCCGCGCCGTCGTAGATTTTCATCAGCGAACCGCTCACGGAAATTCGCCCTTCCGGGAAAATCACCACCGGCCGCCCCTGCTCAACCAGACGTACCAGGTGCTTAATGGCCATCGGTTTGGTCGGGTCGAGCGGGACAAAATCAATAATGGATTTCAGCCAACGCATATACCAGCGTGCGCTGATTGAGCTGTACACAGCGAAGACGGGGCGCACCGGCAGGAACAGCGCCAACAGTACGCCATCAATAAAAGAAACATGGTTGGGTGTGATAAGCACACGCTGCTGCCTGAGCGCTGCAGTGTCACCTGTTAACTGGACGCGAAACAAAATACGACAGAGGCTGCGAAAAAAGCTGAACAGCATTTCAACTCCTTTTGTAGGGAAAACAAAATCTGGTCTTTGCTGGCCACCACGACAATGCACAGCTGACGCTAACGCATTGCGAAATCAGACAGAAACAGAAATGGCAACGAGCAGAAACCCGATGAAATTGCGTTCTCAGCAGCTTACATGAGTTAGGGAATGGGCGCGAACAGATAGCCGAAAGGAGCCAAAAAAAACCTGCGCATCCGCGCAGGTTGGTGTAATGCTTGTTATCGACCCATGGCCGACATCACCTATCAATACCTCTGGGATCACAAATGTAGCAGTCCCTTGTTCCTGTCTGCCACGCCTGAATGGAAACAGCCCTTCGCAAACTGTAACTAAAGGTTTGGGCTGAAACTATTGAAAATACGTTAGTTATTTCTTCCGGCTGCGTCGCACTTACGCTCACAGGCATCAACGTCCTGATCCAGGCCACCAGAGTGTTTAAAAAACCAGCAGTCGTGTAACACTTTCACTACCTGCGTTTTTTTTGTGTTAACTCATGCAGCATATACACGCCATTTTCTTGAACCCATCGCACTTTTCCGTGAAACTGGGTTCATGTAAGCGCTTACCCAGCCAGAGGTAAACAATGGCGACCATTAAAGATGTCGCACACCTTGCCGGTGTGTCCGTAGCAACGGTATCCCGCGTAATAAACCACTCTCCTAAAGCCAGTGATGCCTCACGACAGGCCGTTTTAAGCGCCATGGAGCAGCTCAATTACCATCCCAACGCTAACGCCCGCGCGCTGGCACAGCAGAACACGGAAACCATTGGGCTGGTAGTAGGCGATGTTTCAGATCCCTTTTTTGGCGCTATGGCCAAGGCGCTGGACCAGGTTGCCTGGCGCACCGGCAATTTCCTGCTGATTGGCAACGGTTATCACAATGAAGAAAAAGAGCGCCAGGCCATTGAGCAAATGATTCGCCACCGCTGTTCCGCGCTGGTGGTCCACGCCAAAATGATCCCTGACGACTATCTGAAAGGGCTGATGAAGCAAATTCCAGGAATGGTGCTAATTAACCGTAGCCTGCCGGGCTTTGAGCAGCGCTGCGTGGCACTTGATGACCACCTGGGCGGCTGGCTTGCTACCCGTCATTTAATTCAAATGGGGCATACCCGTATTGGCTTTATCTGCTCCAACCACCCCATTTCAGATGCGCACGATCGTCTGCGCGGCTACTACGATGCGCTCGAAGAACACAACCTGCCGCGTGACGAGCGGCTGGTGACGTTTGGCGAACCGGATGAGAGCGGTGGTGAACAGGCAATGACTGAGCTGATGGGACGCGGTAAAGCAGTAACGGCAGTTGCCTGTTACAACGATTCAATGGCCGCAGGCGCCATGGGCGTACTTAACGACAACGGCGTCGAGGTGCCAAAGAAACTTTCACTAATTGGTTTTGATGATGTGCTGGTATCACGCTACGTGCGCCCGCGCCTGACTACCGTGCGCTATCCGGTGGTCACGATGGCAACCCAGGCAGCGGAGCTTGCGTTAGCGCTGGCAGAAAACAGTACGCCACCGGTGGTGACGCACCGCTTTAACCCAACGCTGGTACGCCGCCACTCCGTTTCTGCACCGCCAGCGCAAAGCGACAACTAAATTACAGATTCTCCAGCGCCAGCAGTTCTGCAATGGTCTGGCGGCGGCGGATCAGGCGCGTCTGTTCCCCATCAAGCAGCACTTCCGCCAGCAGCGGACGGCTGTTGTAGTTAGAAGACATGGATGCGCCGTATGCGCCGGTGTCGTGAATCACCAGATAGTCACCCGGCTTAACGTCTGGCAGCATGCGGGTTTCCACCATACCGCCTTCAAGCTGAGTAAACACGTCGCCGGATTCACACAGCGGACCGGCCACCACGCATTCACGTTTTGCTCCAGACGGCTCATGGCCATCTGCGGTGAGCGCCGAAATATGGTGATAGCTACCGTACATCGCCGGGCGCATCAGGTCGTTAAATCCGGCGTCTACCAGCACGAAATGGCGTGAGCCCATATCCTTGACGCTGCGCACCTCGCTAAGCAGTACGCCAGACTCTGCAACCAGAAAACGACCCGGCTCAATTTCCAGCTCAACCGGGTGGCCCAGATGCTGGGCAATTTTTTCACGTGCGGCATTCCACAACCCGTAATAATGGTCAGTGTTGACCGACTCACCGCCTTCCTGATAAGCAACAGACAGGCCACCACCGGCCGAAATCGCCTGCAAATCCTGGCCTGACGCCACCACCAGATTCACCATCGCCCCGCAAACCTGCTCCAGGTGACCGTAATCCACGCCAGAACCAATATGCATATGCAGACCGATAAGTTTAAGCCCGTGGCGTTCAACGGCTGCCAGCGCCAGCGGTAAATCACCGTGCCAGATCCCATGCTTGCTGTTTTCACCACCGGTATTGGTCTTCTGGCTGTGGCCGTGACCAAAGCCTGGGTTAATGCGCAGCCATACCGGGTGACCAGGCGAGGCTGCCCCCAGCTGTTCAAGCATATCAATAGAGCCCGCGTTAACGGCAATTCCCAACTCGCTCACTCGGGCAAGCGTCGGTGCGTCAATCAGGTCCGCGGTAAAGACAATCTCACTGGCGCTAAAGCCCGCTACCAGCGCACGTTCAATTTCACCCAGCGACACGGAGTCGACCTTCACGCCTTCTTCGCGCATCAGACGCAGGATATGAGTGTTCGAGCACGCCTTTTGTGCAAAGCGAATCACATCAAACTGACGCAGCCGCGCTATCTGGCGGCGAATAATTTGTGCGTCATAGATCCAAAGCGGGCAACCGAATTCGGCGGGCAGCGCCATCACTCTTTCGGCGTTGAGTGCAGTATCAGTAGCGGTAAGTGAACGTGGCATAGCAATCTCCCTGAATATGTTAGTGCCATTTAGCCACAACCCTGAGCGGAGAAAAAATATCGCTTTCTCGCAAGTCCATGCAAAAATGATATAGGTTGAGCACTTACTGTGGTGAGTCCAGGTCTATCCAGGCGAATACAGCAAGCAACCAGAGTACTGGCGCGCCGGATTACCAGCGTTAGTCCGCGCGGCTTTGCGACTTTTTTGTAGCCTAAGGTGCTGCTCAGCTGTGTACAGGGTTTTAAGGTTGAGCGATTGCTGTATCAAGGAGTAAACCATGCCCACCATCAATCTGCGGCACATTGAGATTTTCCACGCGGTAATGACCACCGGTAACCTCACAGAGGCCGCCGCGCTACTGCATACCTCGCAACCGACGGTAAGCCGCGAACTGGCACGTTTTGAAAAGGTGATTGATCTTAAGCTTTTTGAACGCACCCGCGGGCGTCTTCACCCCACGGTGCAGGGACTGCGGCTGTTCGAAGAAGTACAACGTTCGTGGTACGGTCTGGACCGCATTCTGGACGCCGCGCAGAGCCTACGCGAATTTCGCCAGGGCGAACTGTCCATCGCTTGTCTGCCGGTGTTCTCCCAGTCGTTTTTACCCACGCTGGTACAGCCATTTCTGGCTCGTTATCCTGACCTTAGCCTTAATATTGTGCCGCAAGAATCCCCCCTGCTTGAAGAGTGGCTTTCCGCTCAGCGCCACGACTTAGGATTGACCGAAACCACTTCAGCGCCAGCCGGTACCGAGCGCCTTACGCTGTTGACGCTTAATGAAGTTTGCGTATTGCCCTCCGGGCACCGACTGAGTCAGAAAACGGAACTCACGCCAGAGGATTTCAGCGGTGAGAACTACATCAGTCTGTCGCGCACCGACAGCTACCGCCAACTGCTGGACTCACTGTTTCAGGAGCGCGGCGTGCGTCGGCGCATGGTGGTTGAAACCCACAGCGCCGCCTCGGTATGCGCGATGGTACGCGCAGGCGCAGGCATCTCGGTTGTTAACCCGTTTACCGCACTGGACTACGCCGCCAGCGGCGTGATAGTGCGGCGCTTTAGCATGAGCGTACCCTATACGCTGAGCCTGATTCGCCCACTCCACCGCCCTGCCTCGGCGTTGGTGGATGCATTTTGCAGCCACCTGCGCGCCGGTGTGTCACACTTTCATGACGCGCTGGAGGCACTTACGCCAGATAAACCCGCTCAATAGCCTCACTTTTCCAGCATAAAATCAACCGCTGCGGCGGCATGCAGGGCGGCGGTATCAAAGACCGGCACCGGGCAGTCCTGCTGGACAAGCAACATACCAATTTCCGTGCAGCCAAAAATCACGCCCTGCGCTCCCTGTTCCACCAGCGTTGCAATCACGCTCTGGTAATAGCGCTTCGCATGTGCGCTGAACGCTCCCAGGCACAGCTCTTCAAAAATAATACGGTTGATTTCTGCGCGCTGTGCCTCATCTGGCACCGGCGTTTCAATGCCGAACTGCTCGCGCAACCTGGCACGATAAAAATCCTGTTCCATTGTGTAACGGGTACCCAACAACGCCACGCGCTCAAGCCCCTGGCGAGCAATCGCCTGCCCGGTCGCATCGGCAATATGAATAAACGGCAATGTACAGCCCGCTTCTATCGTCGAGGCGACCTTATGCATGGTATTCGTACACAGCACAATACCCTGCGCCCCCGCAGCCTGTAGCCCGCATGCTGCATCAGCTAACATTTGCCCGGCCTTATCCCATTCACCAGAAGACTGGCAAGCCTCAATCTCATGAAAATCCACGCTGTGCAGCAGGATCTTACCTGAATGCAACCCACCGAGGCGCGCTTTCACACCTTCGTTAATTAAACGATAGTAAGGAATAGTGGATTCCCAGCTCATACCACCGAGCAGACCAATTGTTTTCATGCGTTTCCCCATAACGTGTTTTGCCTTGTTATAGCAGGAAAAGTGCGGCCTGAAATACCCAGTAGTCCAGCAGGTAGGTAACTGTCGCATCGCAAATCGCTATCAGGTAGCCTGCACACACACAACAACGACCTGAAATAGCAAGGGGATGGAACGCGCTTTATATACAAAATCCACTCACAGAATAATAAAGGCTGATGCAGCACGGTAAAGAGAAAATGACGTTTTCATCGGCACAACCTCCGTTTGGGGGAGTGAATATCATGCCGGCATTGTGTTTCTGAATGGAACAGGATTTTGGGCGTGGGTCAATCAGGTGTTGGGAGTGTAAGCCAGCCCTAATACACCATCACACATCATTTAACATAAGAGTAGAGAAAGAATATGCTACTGTCCGTAGCCGTCTGCC
>JALAGK010000564.1 GCA_022712475.1 Enterobacteriaceae bacterium | reverse complement strand
GCTCTGAGGCATCTGCTAATAAAATTGGATTAATTCACAGGATTGAATCGAAGATGAAACTTAATAAAATCGCCACCGTTCTTACTCTGGCTTTAGGCATGACTGCTACTGGCGTATACGCTGAGGATGTTGCTAACGCTGGCAGCGGCCAGATTACCTTCCATGGCTACATTCTTGAAGCCGCCTGTTCCATCGGTTCTGACAGTGAAAACCAGACCGTGGAACTGGGGCAGATTGCAGCATCCCAGCTTGCCGATCAGGGTACATCCAGCCCCAAAGTTTTCTCTATTGAGCTGGAAAACTGCCGTATGAATACGAGTATGGATGAAAACAACCAACCAGTTACCACTGCGCCGATGGTTACCGTACAGTTTGGTGGCTCTGCGGCTCTTAACGCTGATGGTACGACTGATACCAATAAATTCGGCATCATGGGCACCGCGTCTGGTGCAGGTGTGGTGATAACCGATGCGTCAAGCGCCATCATTCCGGTTGGCGGCGCCAGCGAAGCGCGTGAGCTGATTGAGGGCAATAACACCCTGGCATTCTCTGCCTATCTGCAGGGTCTTGATGACAACAACGCAATTAAAGCGGGTGAATTCACCTCAATTGCAGATTTCACGCTGTCATACGAATAAGCATTTCCTCAGTAAGCTTACCTCCGCTGGACAGGCCGTCCAGCGGAGGACTCATACAAAGAGCAGGATGCGCGCAATGTATATTCTCAGAATAGGGACGCTGCTGGCAGTACTGAGTAGCCCTGCTATTAGTGCATTACCCGCATATCAAGGGCAAGGGCGGGTTGTTATGAATGGCCAGGTGTTGGCATCGGCATGTTCTATTCATACAGAAGACGTCTGGCAGGAAATTACATTCGATACCCATTCGCACCGCACAGTGCTCAACAACGGAGGTTCACTGGAAAAACCATTCTCTCTGCGTTTAGTGAACTGTCGTCTTGACAATAGCGAGGTAGAGACCGGGGCGGATTTTACCGTGACGTTTGACGGCAAGCCAGTCTCAGAAAATAGCGCGTTATTCTCAGTCGACGGTAATGCCAGAGGCGTCGCGCTTAAAGTTGTTGATAACAACAACAATCATGTTGCTGTACCCGGTGTGGAAATGAGCAACATCCCTCTCAATGAGGAGGGAAATCAACTGGATTATCGTCTTCAGGTTGTGGCTTCCGGTGAGGATTTTGAAGAGGGGGCCTGGTCAGGTTCGGTTCGATTTATGGTTGCCTGGCAGTAAAGGGAACACTGTTTTCTATTCCAGAGTCTTTCTGGTAACAAGCAGAATATTAAAAATGGATAAATCAGCACTATTTCATCGTACCCGTCTGGGGCTGTGTATTTTAATATCGCTTTACGGTTATTCATCCGCCGTATATTCAGTCGAGTTTAACACCGATATTCTGGATGCTCAGGATCGCAGTAATATTGATTTATCCCGTTTTTCCCGGGCTGGATATATTATGCCCGGAACCTATACTCTGGCGGTCAAACTCAATGACCGCAATATTAATGAACAGGATATTATCTTTCGTGAAGTGCCGGCGCTACAAGGCACTTCTGCCGACGTGCAGATCTGCCTGTCGCGCGAGCAGGTGGCGCTGTTGGGATTAAAAGACGATGCGTACAAGCGCATTGTGTTTGACGACGACGGCAAATGCGCCGACTTTTCCTCGCTCGAAGGTCTGGTATTACGTGGTGACCTTTCGACATCCTCATTATATATATCGATTCCCCAGGCGTGGCTGGAATACCAGGATGCCTCCTGGCTGCCGCCTTCGCGCTGGGAGAACGGTATTCCTGGAATGATGCTGGATTACAACCTGAATGCCACGTACACCAACCCAAACCGGGGCAGCCAGTCCCAGACGGGCAGTGCCAGCGGGACGCTGGGCGCGAATATGGGGCCCTGGCGACTGCGTAGCGACTGGCAGGGACATTATAACCGTACCGGCGGGCATAACGGCGAGAGCATAAAACGCTTTGATGTGAGCCGTTTATACGCTTACCGGGCCATCCCTTCCCTGATGGCAAAAATGACCATGGGTGAGGATTACCTCAAATCCGACTTATTTGATGCCTGGCGCTTTACCGGCGCGTCGCTTGTCAGCGATGAAAGTCAGCTACCGCCAAAGCTTCGTGGTTATGCCCCGGAGGTCAGCGGGATCGCTCGGACCAACGCCAGAGTCACCATCAGCCAGCAGAACCGGGTGATATATGAAACCACCGTGGCCGCCGGTCCTTTTCGCATTCAGGATCTCAACAGCGCCGTCAGCGGCCAGCTTAATGTGAAGGTAGAAGAACAGGATGGCTCGGTACAACACTTTCAGGTCACTACGGCTGCTATTCCCTACCTGACCCGCCCGGGGCAGCTTCGCTACAAGTTCGCGGCGGGGCGTCCTTCTGATTACAACCACCACGTACAGGGTCCAGTGTTCACCACGGCAGAACTCTCCCTGGGGGTCAGCAATAACTGGTCGCTTTACGGAGGGGGAATTGCATCAACAGATTATAAGAGTCTCGCTCTCGGGATTGGGCGGGATCTGTATCAGTTTGGCGCTATCTCAGCAGACATCACCCAGTCGTCGTCATCATTACCGGGCGACGGTACGCTACAAGGGCGTTCATATCGGGTCAGTTATTCCAAACGCTTTGACGAGATTAACAGCGATCTCACCTTCGCCGGCTACCGCTTCTCAGAGCGGGATTATATGACCATGACGGAGTATCTCGATGCGCGCTATCACGGTGGAGGTCGGGGAAGCAGTAAGGAGTTGTACACCGTCACAGCCAGTAAATCATTTACTGATTTACGGTTGTCTGCCTACCTCAGCTGGTCCCATCAGACCTACTGGGACAAACCACAGTCCGATCGTTACAGCCTGTCTACCAGCCGCTATTTCGACCTGGGAAACTGGCGCAATCTTGCGCTTTCCATTTCGGCCACCCGCAGCGAAAGCAACGGGCGCAAAGAGGATTCAGCCTGGCTCTCAATGAGCGTTCCCCTGGGCCAGGGTACGGCCAGCTATAACGGAAACTGGAATGACCGCAGATACAGCCAGACAGCTGGCTGGTATCAGCGGCTGAATAACAACGACAGTTATCGTCTGACCGCCGGCACCCAAAGCACAAGGGGTGAAAGCATCACAACGCAAGCCAGCGGGCTGTACAGCCACAGTGGACAGCGCGCGGATATCACGGCCAACCTGGGCTGGCAGCAAAATGGGTATACCTCAGCGGGGGTCTCCCTGTCTGGCGGCATGACCGCCACGGCTAAGGGTGGTGCGTTGCACGCCAGCAACAGCCGGGGCGGTACACGAATGATGGTCAGTACGGATGGAGTAAGCGGTGTACCGATTGGGCGTAGCGGCAAGACTAACCTGTTCGGTATCGCCGTGGATACGTCAGTACCGAGCTACTACCCGGCCATCACCAGCGTGGATGTTAACCGCCTGCCGGATGATATCGAGATGGGCAGCTCCCCCGTGGTAGAAGCCGCCCTGACCGAGGGTGCCATTGGTTTTCGCCGTTTTGATGTTCTGAAAGGGGACAAGCTGGTGGCCATTCTGGCGCAACCTGATGGTTCCCATCCGCCCTTTGGCGCCAGCGTGCGCAATGCAAAAGAACGTGAGCTTGGCATGGTGAGTGATAGCGGCCTGGCCTGGGTTTCCGGGGTAAGCCCGAATGAAGAACTGTCTGTGTACTGGAACGGGCAGGTTCAGTGTAAAGCCACATTACCTCCCCGCCTGCCGGAAGGTCAGTTACTACTGCCGTGCCTCTGAAAAAGGGGTCAATCGATTATCAAGAGGTCTACCGATGCAGATGAAGATACACAACCCGATAAAGACGTTGCACATCTCCCTGGTGATAGGAGCCTTATGTATCCTGGCCTGCCCGTCGACCTGGGCGGCTATCGCGCTTGATCGCACCCGCGCCGTGTTTAATGGCTCTGAGAAGAATCTGGTCATGAATATCAGCAATGAAAATAAAAAAGAGCCTTATCTGGCTCAGGCCTGGCTGGAAGATGCGCGGGGAAAAAAATTAACAGACTATCTGATGGTCACACCGCCAATGCAGCGTGTAGAGGCGGGCAGTAAAAGCATGATTCGTATCACCGCCCTCCCCTCGGTCGCCACCCTGCCGCAGGACAGGGAGAGCTTGTTTTACTTTAGCGTGCGCGAAGTTCCGCCCCGCAGCACGCGACCTAACGTTTTGCAACTGGCGCTGCAAACCAGAATCAAGCTGTTCTATCGTCCGGCCAGTATCGTTCCTGACCGTTTCAGTCGGCACGATACTCAGCTGATTTTGCATAAAGTCAGCGGAGGTTATCGGGTAGAAAACCCAACACCGTATTTCATCACGTTAATCGGGATAACAAGCCCAGGGCGGCGAGCGGTAGATAAAGCGTTTAAAGCGGTAATGATAGCGCCTCTGTCGAGCGAAACGGTGAAAACCTCAGTAACCGACAATCCGCGCATTATTACTATCAACGATTTTGGGGGTAAACCGGTCTTGCCGTTTCGCTGTGAAGGCAGCGTGTGTCGGGCTGACATGACTACCGTTAAAAATGGCCAGGAGATGCGATGAACACAGGCAAATCAGGTATCAACCGGTGCTGCCCTGCGCTTCTTAGCGGTCTTCTGGCAGTAACACTGCCGCTGGCAGGCGCGTCTTTAGCGGCGCAAAGCGAGAGCCGTAACTGGGATGTAGAGGGATTAAACGGAGAACTGCGGGCTTATGGCATGCTTGTCAGTGCGCCCTGTGTGCTGGCACCTGAATCGCGAGAGCAGGAGATAAATACAGGAACCACCGTAATGTCGACGCTGCAAAAAATGGGCGATGTCACGCCCCCTGTAGACATACACCTTGTACTGAATGACTGCCCTGGAGGAATACATCAACTGAGCGACCCGCAGACTCTTCGTGGGGGTTTATGGCTCTCAGATCAGGGCATGGTAAAGATGCGCATAACCGGTGTAGCCGATGCGCATGATAGCCGTTTTTTCCAGGTAAGTGGCGCATCAGGGGTATCTTTGCGTATTGCGGACATGCAGGGGCATATATTGAGTCCGGCAGTGTCAACCCGGCCTTTACCCCTGGCCCAGGGCCGCAACGATTTGGTATTACGCGCCCAGCTCATGCGTACCCCTGCGCCGCTGGATGCCGGCGTCTGGCGGGCAGTCATACATATCGACATGGAGTATGAATGATGGCTGAGAGTCAATACCCCGGTTACAGGCGTCGCGCATTGTTAACGGCCTCAGTACTGGGTTGTGTACTGAGCCTGAGCGGCGTAACACCGGCGCAGGCGTCGACCGAAGTGGAGTTCAGCGGCACGTTGGTTGCCGATCCCTGTCAGGTGGACCTGGTGTCCGCTAACCAAACGGTAGAGATGTGGCCAGTGGCCACCAGCACCTTTATTAATCATGAGACCTCCGGCCCAAAAGATTTTGCCATCCATTTGAAGGACTGTGATTTATCACTGGGTGCTCAGGTGAGCGTGACATTTCTTGGCGAAAAAGACAGCGCGAACCCAGATCTATTCGCCGTAAATGGCACGGCACAAGGCATTGCCCTGACAATTTTTGATAGCAGTGGTAAGCGGATCATTCCGGATGAACAGCAGAGGGCTGAGGCACTCTCTGGTACTGAAATGACGCTGAAGTGGCAAGCGCGGGTACAAAGTACCGTTGGTCGGGATGTGACTGAAGGGGAATATCAGTCAACTATCACATTTAGCCTGGAATATGAGTGAGATCGTGTAATGGATATGGTAAGAAAATATAGAGAAAACGCGGTTCAACTCAGACGAAATAAAATATTATCCGCGCATTCTTCTGACATCAGAAAAAAGACAGAAAAGCACATAATGATGCCGGTTAACGCGCATCACTGG
>JALAGK010000563.1 GCA_022712475.1 Enterobacteriaceae bacterium | reverse complement strand
GTCTACGGCCTGTAACAGCGATGGCGAGTAGCCTGCCGGGCGAAGTTTGCTTAGTGGCTCATAGTTATCTTCTATGCTTCGTACCACGCTTACCGGCGGTGTGGTGCCGGTTATCAGGGTATACAGCACCGCGCCCAACGCGTAGATATCGGTCCAGGGGCCTTGCTCACTTTCATTGTCGTCGGTGTACTGCTCAATCGGTGCGTAGCCAGGGCGTAGCATGGTTTCAGTTTCATCGGCGATATTACTAATAGTGCGGCGCGCCGAACCAAAGTCCAGTAGCACTGGCAGCCCGTTTTCCTGAATCTGGATATTGTCCAGAGAGATGTCGCGGTGCAGGTAGCCGCCGTCGTGCAGGGTTTGAATCGCACCCAGCAGCATTGGTAGCATCTGGCGAATCCAGCTTTCGCCAATTTGGTCTGGATAGTGAGTTTTCAGGCGAGACAGCGTCATGCCGCTGTAAAACACCGTAGCCATATAGGCGGTGTCGTTTTCAACCCAAAAGCGCAACACATGCAACAGGTTAGGATGATTGAACTGTGCCAGCAGGCGCGCTTCCTGAATAAAGCTGTTCAGTCCGGCGGTGAAAGCCTTGCTGCAACGCTGGCTACGTAATACCAGCGCATTATTCTCGCCGCGTAATGCCAGCGACGTGGGCATAAATTCTTTAATGGCGACGATGCGCTCCAGCTGGTGGTCCCAGGCACGGTACACAATGCCAAAACCGCCTCCGCCAATGACATCTTTAATTTCAAACTCATTGAAACGGTATCCAGGCGGCAGGGCATTAGGGACTTCCTTGTTTGGCGTCCGATGGGTCATGTTAAATACTCTCTGGCGATAGGGTTAAGCGGTAAACAGGCACTGGAAGGTGTCTTGCTCAAACGTGATGTGCAGATGGCGGTATTTTTCATCGCGCGTTCCGGCACTCAACAACTGCTGGCTCATTTGTGGCAGTAATGTGTTGGTCAGAATGGCATCGACCATACGTCCGCCAGATTCCACCTCGGTGCAGCGCACCACAATCTGGCTAATGACGCTGTCGTCAATGCTGGCCGTGATGCCGTGGTTTTCTTCAAGCCTGCGCTGGATGCGGTTAAGTTGTAGTCTCACTATCTGCGCGAGCATGGCATCGCTCAGCGGGAAGTAGGGTACAACCAGAAGGCGGCCCAGTAGCGCAGGTGGGAAGACCTGCAGCAGGGGCTGGCGCAACGCGCCAGAGAGAGCTTCTGTCGAAGGCATCAACTCGGGGTCAGCGCACATTGCGCTGATTAAGTCTGTGCCCACATTTGAGGTCAGGATGATGACCGTGTTGCGAAAATCGATATAGCGTCCTTCGCCGTCTTCCATCCAGCCCTTATCAAATACCTGGAAGAAGATCTCATGCACGTCCGGGTGAGCTTTCTCCACTTCATCAAGCAACACCACGCTATAGGGGCGGCGGCGCACGGCTTCGGTTAGTACGCCACCTTCACCGTAGCCCACGTAACCAGGCGGTGCACCCTTGAGGGTTGAGACGGTATGCGCTTCCTGGTACTCACTCATGTTGATGGTAATAACATTGTGTTCACCACCATAGAGAGAGTCAGCAAGCGCCAGCGCAGTTTCGGTTTTACCAACGCCAGAGGGGCCGCAGAGCATAAAGACGCCAATCGGTTTATTCGGGTCGTCCAGGCGAGCGCGTGCCGTTCTGACACGTCGGGCAATCAGCTCCAGCGCGTGGCGCTGGCCAATAATGCGCTGGTTTAGCGTATCTTCCAGGTTAAGCACTGCGTCGATTTCGTTTTTCACCATGCGGCCCAGCGGCACACCGGTCCAGTCGCTGACAACAGCAGCGACAACGTTTTCATCCACGACGGCATACAGGAGTGGGGCATCACCCTGCATGGTGGCCAGTGCCTGCTGGTGTGTGGTTAGTGTGTTTTGTAGCGCGGTGGTATTAGCTTCATCGTCGCTGGCATAAAGCTCTGCGCGCAACGAAATAATCTTTTGCGTTAGTGTGCGCTCCTGTTCCCAGCGCTCGGTCAGGGCTGCGCATTCAGCGTGCTGTTCGCAAAGCTGTGTTTCCAGCGCATCGATATGTCCTGCAATTTTCTTGCTGGCGGCCAGGCGCGTTTCGCGTCGGGCGATGTTAAGCTCTATCTCCAGCGCTGCGATACGGCGCTGGCAGTTTTCTAACCGGGCGGGTGGTGAACTCAGACTGACGGCGACACGGGCGCAGGCAGTATCGAGCAGAGCAACTGCTTTATCGGGTAGCTGTCGCGCCGGGATGTAGCGATGCGAGAGTTTAACTGCGGTGATAACGGCCTCGTCCAGCAGCAGTACGTTGTGATGGGTCTCCAGCGCATTCACGGTACTGCGTAACATCTCCACCGCTTTGGTCTCGTCTGGCTCCAGCACCTGCACGGTCTGAAAACGGCGTGTTAATGCCGGGTCCTTTTCAATATATTTTTTATATTCAGCCCAGGTGGTGGCACCAATTGTGCGCAGTTGCCCGCGTGCCAGCGCGGGCTTGAGTAGGTTCGCCGCATCACCAGTACCCTGCTGCCCTCCGGCCCCAATCAGCGTATGGATTTCATCAATAAACAATACAATGGGGACAGTGCTGGACTGCACTTCCTTAATCAATGCCTGTAAGCGGGCCTCAAATTCACCTTTCATGCCAGCACCGGCCTGCAACATGCCAATGTCGCGCAGCCACAGCTGCACGTGGAGCAGGGATTGCGGGACATCGCTCGAGGCAATACGCTGCGCCAGACCTTCCACCACCGCCGTTTTACCCACGCCTGCTTCGCCTGTCAGCAATGGGTTGTTCTGGCGCCGGCGCATCAGGATATCCACCATCTGGCGAATTTCTTCATCGCGCCCAACCACCGGGTCCATTTTCCCCTCGCGTGCTCTGGCCGTCAGATCCTGCCCGTAACGCGCCAGCGTGCTCTGTTGTGCTGTGGGGTTGTCGGTTACGTCTGGTGGCAATGTAGTATCGCTGTCGTTTTCTTTACTGCTGCTCACGATGTTACTGAACTGCTCTGCCAGCGTGTCGCTGTTGATACGGCGAAACTGGCTGGAAATGGCGTGCAGGACGTTCGCCAGGTTGTGTGTTTTTAGTATGCCGAGCAGCAGATGGCCGCCGCGGATGCAACCAGAACCAAATTTCAGCGAGCCGTAAATCCACGCGCGCTCAACAGCGCTGTCAACGTGCTCCGACAGATCAGACACCGAACTGGCCCCGCGCGGCAGGCGGTCCAGCGCACTGATAATGTCTGCGGTGAGCTGGTCTTCATCCAGAGCGAAATGGCGCACGATGAGCTGAAGATCGCCGTTCTGATGCTGCATCAACTGATGCAGCCAGTGCACCAGCTCCACATAAGGGTTTCCGCGCAGTTTGCAAAAGGCAGTAGCGCTCTCAAGTGCTGAAAACAAGAGCGTATTCAGTTTACCGAAAAGTACGGTGCGGCTGATTTCTGACATAAATAAATTCCATTTAATGGCGGGCGTGAACATTGCTTGAAGTGGCACCTGAGAAATTCCCTGTGCCGCTGTTGTAGGTGGTGATGGTAATGCCTGTCTGGTTGGGTTAGCGGATGGCCTGCGCCTGATGCTCTTCCGGGCTGAAAACCAGGTCACTGCGCGCAGCGGGCGTTGGCTGGTAGCCAAGCCAGGTACTGTAGCCCAGCGCGTGCTTGCTGCCGGGAGTGACAGATGGTACGTCATCTGCGCGCAGAATCAGGCGCAGCTCCCAGGCGAATTCAACACCCAGATATTGACGTACCCAGTCTCGTAGTTTTATCACCCACTCAGAACCGGGTAGAAAGCGCTGGTAATTGTCAAAATCGAGCGGACCCAGTTCAATGCGAAATTTGTGCTGCACATCGCGCACGGCAATCCCAAGCAATGCCGATTCTCCAAGGCGTGGATACGTCCGTCCGGCACCCAGCCGGGCCTGCTCGCGTGATGACACCGGGAGCCACTGCGGGACGTTTTGTACCAGGCGCACGGGTACGCGAAAGTAATAGCGAAGAATTTTTTCCAGCCCTTCAGCATCACGGCTATGGCGGTTAACGTGTCCGGCATGGGTAAAACGTGCGTGTGGACTTATCCTGTCATTGGCAAGTTGGCCGGGCAGCCCTAGCCCCGCCAGTGCGGCGATATAGTGTTCGAAGCGACGATTATCGGACCTGTCCTGTGTCACTGTGGGTTGTGCATCGGCCCAGGCGCGAAAAAACAGTAGCGTCAGGCGGTGGTGAAACATATCGGCAAACGCACTTAAGCTTTTATCCTGGTGATGAGCGATGCGCTCGCGGGCGTATTCCGTCAGATGTAGCGGTAGCGGGCCATTTGGGCCAAACAAGCCAAAGCTAAGAATGGACACGTCATACAGCGGCGTGCCTTCACGTGCTTTAACCTCAGCAACGGTGGTGGGCGCAAAGGTGACTGAAGGCTGTTGTCCGATGCGCACGGGTTCAAAGCGGGGAGCAGGTGCTCGACCTAGCGGATAGCGCTCACCACAGCGAGCATCAAGCTGGCGCAGCAGTTGAAACAGGTCGTAACGCCAGGGGGTGGCCATCAGCTTCTGCCAGAAGTCGTCCGCTAGCCTGTTCAGAGTGTGCGGCGTCTGGTTCATACCAGATTCCTTTTCCCGGGCGCGGGGGGCCAGTAACCTATTTCTCCGCGTTGCAGGCTCAGGAGTGTGAATTCGGTAAAGCTGTTAATGGCGGCAAGGCGCTGAAACACCCGCTCAAGTACGCTACCCAAAAGCCATGCACTTGAGCCAGAAAACGCCTGTTCATCTACCGTCAGGGTAATGCCTGTGCCACGGGCAAACACCATTGGGCCGGGTTGTGGTACAAGGCGGTGCTGTGGTGCCAGCACGCAACGCTGGAGGCCTGCAATCTGGCGTGCGACGGACGGTTCGGCGAGATTTGCATAAAGCATCAGCATCTGGCGCAAGGCTGCTGCATTCTCGCCGCTTTCTGTATCCATCAGACTCAGGTAGTTGATTTGTAACTGGCTGATAAGTCGCCACGTGCTCAGGCCTTCAGCCAGTGCTGGTCGCGGTGATGTTGGGCCTTTGTGTACCGTCAGTTTTTTTACGGGTAGCGAGTCGGGCAAAATAAACTCCCCAAAATCCTGCTGCAGCAGTAAGGGCAGGTCACGGCTGGTGCACAGGACGTCTGCACTGAGATAGCGTAAGTCGTCACGCCATGGCGCGTGGCGTTCATCGACGAGTGAAGCGAAGACCTCAGAGCCGATATAGCTTGTGCGAGTACCGTAGCGCAATGCCTGCTCGGAAAGCATCCGCTGTTCGCGGCGTAAGGAGAAATAGGCGCCATAGTTGCTGCCATCACCACACCAGGTACTCCAGAATGGGCGAAATGACTGGTCGTTGTGTTGGCCGTCGACGCTGGCATTAATATGCTCAACGGAATAAATTTCGTAATCCAGCGGACGAATATTGTCGACGACAAGATGGTATTCATGCTGTCCGTTGCTAATCCTTTGCCGCTCGGTCGTTTTTTTGAATAGATTGATGACCGGGGTACAGTGCAGCGCCATGTGGCGCTTATCTATCACGCGCTCTAGCTGAGTGTCAGTTTTATCCAGCAACAGAACAATCTCGAACTCGCGTGCTTTACCGCTTTGTGCCAGCAGTGGGCGCATACCGTGCAGACTGATGAACTGAAAGCGTGGTGGGAATGCAAAATACTCCTGTAACAGGCGATAGCCAGTGAAATTGCGCATCCCTTCTGGCAGTAGCGCCTGTTGAGCGCCAAAGCCTTCCTGGCGTAACACGCCGGCATCATCTTTGAGAATCACGCGTACGGGTTCGTTGCTTACCGTTTGGCAAAAAGCACCGACAAAGTGTCCCATCAGCAGTTCCAGCAAGCTTGTAGCCTGGCTGTCCACATTGGCGAGAAAAAAATCCAGGTGATTAAAGTCAAGATGCTTTAGGTCAATTGGGCCGTCGCAAGCAATGCGGATACGCAACGCGCTCACTGCGCCATGTTGGCTAAGTCCCAGTTGGCTAAGAGACACATCGGCAGGGAGCCCACCCAGCTCTATCGCTTGCACGGTGAGGGGGAGCAACGTGACATCATGTGCCGTCGTATAGCTGCACGTCACGCCATGTTTTTTCATCATCAGGCTGTCAAGTGAGGTGCCGCGTGGGACGACAACGCCTCTGCTGAGGTCGCCTTTGCTGGTGTCCGGGTGGAGCTCAACAATTGCCATGGATGGCGTCGGCGACAAAAAATTCGGTGCCAGCATTTCCATTAAACGCTGCGAAAAGCGTGGAAATTCTGCATCCATCTTGAGTTGTACGCGCGACGTCAGAAAGGCGAAACCTTCCATCAGCCGCTCCACATAGGGATCGCTGACCTCGGTACTATTCATACCCAGGCGCCCGGCAACTTTAGGATAGCGGATGGCAAATTCAGCACCGGTTTCGCGCAACCAGGCCAGCTCCTGGTTGTAATACTCCAGCAGTTTACGTTCCATAGTTACTCAATATCCCTAAGTTCAACGCTGCCATTCTCGAGGTCAACGTCGGTCCGAAACAGGAACTCCAGCGGCCAGGGCACACACCACAATCGCCCCTGAATTTCAATCGACAGAATATTGTGCAGTGCAAGTGAGTCGGTATCACAAATGCAGCGTATCTGTAGCCCCTGCGGCATAATGCGTGGCTCAAAACGCAAAATAGCTGCGCTGATTTTGCTCTGAATATCGTTCCATTCGATATCCGACATGCGCTGCCCTGCGAGCGGCGGTAACCCAAAGTTAAGTACCGAGCGTTGCACTTCCTTTAGCGAACCAAGATTCAGATGCTGTTCACTGTTAACGGTATTAAACAACCACTGGAGATCGCGCAATACGCTACGGCGCAGGGTACTGTGGCTGATGATATTGGCGTTGGCGGGCTCTTCACGTACCTGTGGTGCATTATCCGTTAAGCGCTCCAGTAGCGAGGGCTGCATTTTATCGCGTGCGTGAATAGCATCGCGCTTTTTGCGATGTTGCCAGCCGCCGTGTTGTAACACGTCTTCATCCAGTGTGGGCTTATTCATCACGGTCTTCTGTCTGGAAGCGCAGGGTTTGCAGATTAAGCAGCGGATATTCGCTGTTTTCACCCATCAACACTTTTTGCCCGTATCCAGTGTACTGGCTATCGCTGGCTGGCAGCGCCTGCCATTCGGTGGCGCGCGCCAGCAGGAGGTTATCAGCTTGTAAATTTGTCACGGGATAACGTAATGGTATCTGGCACACCTGCTCGTGACCGTCATGCAGTTGGATATGGGCATGACGCCAGATAAGATCGAAGGTGCTGGACGGTGCCTGAAAGGTTATCTGTGCAATGGCGCTGAAAGGCAGCCAGAAATAGCGGTCGTTAACCAGCGCTTCGCAGACAGGGCCAAAGCGGGTGTCACCGTCCATGAGCCAGTTAAACACCTGCTCTTTGTCATCTGTTTGTGTCGCGGTACCAGGGTTGGCGCAAGCCTGCTCCAGCGCCTGTTCTCTGAGTGCGCAGGCTTGAGGAACGGGTAGGGATAAGGCGTCGGCCATGAGTGTAAGCCATGGCCAGTGACTTTCTGGCATGGACGGACGACCCTGACCTGAAAGCACCGCCTCACGCCGTTGTTCAGCGGCGATAGTTTGCTCAAGCAGAGTTACCGTTGGTTCCGCCTGTGGTGCCAGCGCCTGCCAGCTTTTAAGCTGTGTAAGCGCACGTGACCAGTTACCGCTCAGGCATAAAAGTTGTACCAGGGCAGCGCGCAGATTGGCGTTTGCTGGGTTGGCTTTAATATCATTTTCCAGAAGAACCTGTGCCTGTGCCAGCGAGGTTTCGCTTAGCAGTTGACTCAGCATTTTCATCTCAACGTCCTTATTCCAGGGTTTTCCAGGCATTGGCCGCTGGATCGCGCAGCTGTGGCTGAAGTGTCTCTATTAGCAGCAGGCGCTGGCGTACGCCCGTGGGTAGCCACGTTGACCAGTAGTCGCGGGCGCGCTTAATCTGCTCATTCATCAGGCTGATGTTCTGTGCCTTCTGCTTAGGCAACTCTACGGCAATAGTGCCCTGAGCTTGCCAGCCGTTCAGGACCGGGATATAGGGCAGGATCATCCAGCTTTGTGGACTCTGGTTACTGGCAAGGACCAGACGCTCGTTATTGGCGGTAACGATGGACAGACTTTCAAGATCGTTATTGTCAGCCATTCCCAGCAAAGTAAAACCACGAATAAAGGTAGCAGGCAACGTTTCCTGCTCACCGCTGTCGCTTTGCAACACGATGCTGCGACGCCCGTGCAACCAGCGGCTGGTTTCACAATTGTCTTTACCGCCGTCTGGAATGAACCAGCCGGAGATCATATTGCTGTCCTGCCAGAACACACGCAGGATACAGCCATCCTGCAAACGAAACTCTTGCCAGGGGCGATCGTTGGCAAGGGGAGAGGTGTCCAGTGAAAGAGGCGCTGTTATCACCTGGGGCGGCGAGTCCGGTGGTGTGATGACGGGCTCCGGGACGTCAGGCGATTGTTGGCTCTGTGCCATGCGCCACTTGTTACTTGCACTGGCGCTGCCGGTTGCAAGGCTTACGCCTTCGGTATCGGTAAGGTGCCATGAGAGAGAGGTGAGCTTACTACATTGTTTGCTCAGTAAGGTGCCCAGGCGCGGCATAAAAGGATTGAGCACGTCCGGTTCTTTATTTCCTTTCGTCACAATACGCAATGATATTTCCTTCGCACACCAGCTTTTGACGGAGTCGTCTTTGATGTCATCAATCCAGACGTCCAGCTTTTGCGAAGGTGATTGCACAATACGGTAATTTTCCGCAACGGCTTCGATACTGGTTGCTGCCATAAGCAACGCGAAGCCTGAGAGCCAGCATTTCATAACAATCCTTGGTTAATCACGTGAAGAGAGGAATTGCATGGCATCCGCCGGGGAATGCAGCAATGTGGTGTCATGGGGCGAGCCTATCCAGACGGCAAGAGCGCTGTAATTGTCCTGCCTGCTCTGGCTATCGCCGTTATTTTTGATAATGAGTTGGTTCATCAACGTCAGCCATTCTTGCGGCGTTGTGACGAGATGTAGCGTCTGCTGCATTTGTTCTTCGCTAACACCGTGCCAGAAACCGTCGGTACACAGTAAAAAGGCGTCTCCATCTTCAATAGGTTCAAGGTAGCTGTAACTTGCTTCGCGGCCGTCGTCGTTCATGCCCAGGGCGAAATAGAGCAGATTATTGTTGATGCCGTCTGTGTCATGGCCCGCGTCCTTCATCTGCTGGACCAGACTGTGATCGATGGTGACGTGATGCAGCCAGCCGCGGCGAAACAGATAAAGGCGGCTGTCGCCTGCATGGGTGCAGTAGGCGAGCTGATAATCCCTATCGATAAACAGTCCCACCAGTGTGGTTCCCATGCGGGCATAATCTGGCGAAGTTTTTTGCCCAATCCGAATAGCCTGGTTGGCATCATTCACATATTGGCGTACATGCTGCGCACTCAGATGGCCTTCAGCGTTGAAACGGGAAACAATGCTTTCACAGGCAAGACGAGCGGCGGTATCACCACCGGGTAAACCGGCGATACCGTCACAGACAATAAAGCAGGCGGCGCGGGAGCCAAGTATTTCGCCTACCTGGTCTTGATTGCTGGCACGAGCCCCCCGTTCACTTAGCGATGCAGTAGTGATATTCATGATTTTTCAGCCCCGGTTTGCGAATCCTTGTACTGATTCAATTCCATGTCGTAAGCGTGCAGGAAGGCTTCGCCAAACAGCGTATGGAAGTCGTCCTCAATTTCGCCTGCCGTCTGGGCGTAATGGCGGGTGAAAAAATCCCAAAGCGCCGCTTTGCGGGTGTTAAGCAGTGACAGACGGGACAGCGCACCATGCTGTTTTGCCTGTACCTCAAGTTGTTCAGGGTTAAAGGATTGCAGCATGGCCGCAATGATGGCGCGAATGCCCGCTATCATGCCGAGCTGATGTGCCTGGAGGTCAATAAGCGCATCTCGGACCGATTTTGTTGGTGACATAAAGCCTGGCATGCGGGTACCAAACATTTGCATCAGCACCGTTTTGCCGGATGGCAACAGCTTGAACGGGTTATTTGCATCTTCCAGCACCATCGTCATATCGGCCTTAACTCCACGTTTGAGGATGGATCGTGAGGAAAGCAGCGCGACAGTGCCCTGAGAAAACATGCCCAGCATTTGTCCTAGCTGGCGGATGCTTTCACGGTCAAACTGCGGCTGTGGCTGGATATCGCTCAGTCCCATACCCTCAAGCAGGGCGTTAAGCATGTCACTATCAAGTGCCTCGCCATTGCTCGGGGTATCGCAAGGCATAGTGCTGCCAGCTGTCTGTACCGGATCAATACGCAGGCGTCCTTTACTGGCAGCTTGAGTTGTGGGCACGACTGCCTGGGGGGTTGGGAGCGTGATGTTGTCGTAGCCGGTTGCAGGTTGCAGGCTGTGCGGCAATGTAACGGGTACAGGTTCGCAGACCGTGGGTTGTGCTGGTGCCGATGTCTGTTGATGTGCGCCCGTTTGTTCAGGCGCAACAGATGTGTGAATCGTCTCCTGCATTGGGGCCAGCGGTGCGGCCTGACCTGCAAGCAACGCCAGTGGATCGTCACTATTGCCTGGTCTGTCTGATTGGGTAAACAGCGCCAGCGGATCGAGTGTGTTTTGTCGATCTGGCGTGAAATTTTGCAGTGGATCGGCGTTGGTCTGGGCGGAATTGAGAGACGTTGGCGTTGTGTTGCTTAAAATAGTTTCTTTTTTAAACAATGATTCTTCACTGAACAGCTTGTCAGTGGCGATGTTACTCGGGAGCACAATATCGTCGTGCGGTATGAGGTGCTCAAGCGGGTTTTCCGGGTTTCTGTCTGGTGCGGCAGGGGCTTCAAATGGGCTGATGTCTGGTCCGGTAGGACCGCTGTCTGCAGGCAGAGTAGTGAACTCCTGCAATAAGTCGTTCCAGATTTCATCAGAAACATCTGCGGATGCTGAAAGCGGCTGCGGTTTAGGCGGCGCTTTCACGATATCAGGCTGACGAGCGGACGCAGGTTCAGAAAACAGGCCATCGAGCGGGGAATCGCCAGTAGAAGCTGGTGCGCCTGCCTGAACGGGAGCGGTGATATCAGGCGTTGCGCTCTGAAAGGTGCTGGCATGGCGTGGAGCGGCAGCGCGAGTGCTGCCAACCTGGATGCGGTAGTCACCAATTTCCAGAATATCGCCGTCCTGTACTTCAATCTGATGGCCGCGTTCCAGCACAATGTTATTGAGCACAACCCGAGTCACATTGCCACGGTTGGTGAAGAGGCATTTACCATCAGGAGTGACGTGTACAATAGCTTGCAGGCGCGAGATAGCCCGGTCGTTATCCGGCAGGACCAGGTTGTTGTCATTGCCGCGACCGATCGTGCCGCCCGGCGGAGAAAAGTCATACTCAGTCTGTGGTGGCGGGTTAGCGTGGTTTGCCGAAATAATCGTAAATCGCATAGAACCTGTTCCTGGTGTGCGAGTTCAGACCCATACGGGGCAGAATGAGGCATTCGGCACCGGAGGCTGAAAATTTGTCCATAAAAGTGATAATTCAGGCATGGCGCAGCGTCATGCCGGTGGTAACCGCTTTGCATTCAACGAGAAGCGGCAATGTAAATGGTGAGGGCTGGTTATGTGCAGCGTTATGAAACGTTGCGACGTCAGTTTGTCTCTTCCAGCAAGCAACCGCCGTCAAAAGTCAGTAAGGCCCAGTCGGGCAAATTGTCGCTTTGTGTGCTGCGGGCCATTATCGCCTCTGTCCAGTCACACAATTGCTCTTCGCAGACGTTGTCGACTGCCGCAAACACCAGCAGATAAGTTGTATCGTTTTCACGTGTTAAGGCGTCGGTGAGCCAACGACACAGAAATGTGTGCGGGTGAAAAGCGCACGACATTTAACCCGCGTATTGATGTACGCATAACATGTCCACCGTCTTGTTCCATTAGTACTAACTGGTTTTGTTCAGTACGTCCTGGTAGCAGGAGGAAACTCCAGCACTCTTCCGGTGGCAGCGGCATTTTTGCATAAGTAATTAACTGTGCTTTGAGACGATGAAGTATAAGACTCAAGCGTTCATCCTGCTCTTCAGGGGTAAATCCTTCGTCAAAAAGAGGTACAAAACGTGTCATTGTCCTCTTCCTGTCATCAGAATTTAGTGCTTTTTATGCCTGATAAAATGTGTTGCATCAGAATGAATGACAAACCTTTTGCCCAAGGAGCTTGCGGGAAGAATTATTTATTCACGATGTAATGCTTGATGTCGATCTGCTGCATTTTTTTAAAATTTAGGTTAGTGAGCCGGTTAGATTTCTTTTTTATACCCTGGGGTGATGATGGCCGGGGAATAATCCCCGACCATACAATGCAAAGATTATGCTTCTTTGTTTTCTTTGATATTCCAGCCGGCGCTGCTCTCTGCGCCTTTGCCGCCTGCAGAGGTTTGCTCCCAGTACTGTTGTTTCACTTTCGCAGCCTGGAAGGAATAGACCATACCAACGGTATCGCCATCATCGCTACCGGTATATTCCACATTTGTTACCAGTACTTCTTCAAGCGTAATACGTGCATATTCCACCTGCTGACCGCCTGCTTTGCACACTGAGAGCTCGACTTTATTGAGGTGTTTACCGCTGGCGCAGTGTTTCATGATAGCGGTAGTGGATTTATCGATAAGCGCTTTAATATGCAGGTCTTTGAAATTAACTTTACACGCACCACCGCCACCGCCGACACCCATATTCCCTGGCTGAGAAGCTCCCCAGGAAAAAGAGGTAATATCAGTCCAGCCAACGTGGTTGGAGTCTTTTGATTCGCCGGTCACTCCATCGACCTTTAAGAACATATCAATAGCCATAATATTTACTCTTCGTTTGTGAATGTATTGCTTTCGAAAAAGCACGTAATATGGCAAACGCAAAAGCATGGGGCTGAATAAAACCATCCATATTTTACCTCTGCCTCTTTTATGGCGGGCGTACCATGCCAGCCAGTTGTTAGTAATTATTCAGCGGTATAACGTGTAATAAAAAGTGTTTTTTGATTAAGCGTTATTCACTTTTAATCAGTTTAAAACTTCCATCGCTATTGGTTTGCAACTTAAACCTTACTACATAGCGTTCAGTATCATTTTTGCTCATTGCCTGAAGTGCAATGCTGTATTCGCCTGCTCTCCAGCTAATCTCAGGCCATTGTTGGCAATCTTCTGTCATGATGATGTCGGGCGTATCAGCCGTCGGCGGCGAAATAATTTGCCATTCGGTGCCTTTTCTCAGGCTGACAATGGGACCGTAACTGGTGACAGGCGGCGTTAACGTAGGCGTGGATGGCAAACTAAAACAAGGCGCGTTATTTTTCAATTTGACATCCAGTGGATAAAATTGTGGGCGCTGAGAAAAGCATCCACTTACCATAAGTACGCCAACCATTATTAAAGATTTTATTC
>JALAGK010000562.1 GCA_022712475.1 Enterobacteriaceae bacterium | reverse complement strand
TAAATGGTGAGCTTATAACCATTACGAAATAAGCAGGCCGAAAATATCCAGCCTGCTAATACATTAATCCCAGGAAAGAATAACTTTACCGGACTTACCTGAGCGCATAGCATCAAAGCCTTTCTGGAATTCATCGACAGAAAAGCGATGGGTAATAATGGGTGAAAGATCAAGGCCAGACTGAATCAACGCCGCCATTTTATACCAGGTTTCAAACATCTCCCTGCCATAAATTCCCTTAATGAATAGTCCTTTAAAAATAACGTTATTCCAGTCGATAGCCATTTCACCCGGCGGGATCCCAAGCATAGCAATACGCCCCCCATGATTCATGGTATCCAGCATCGTACGAAACGCCGCAGGCGCACCGGACATCTCCAGCCCGACATCAAATCCTTCGGTCATGCCCAATTCGGTCATTACGTCGGTTAAGCTTTGCTGACTGACATTGACCGCCCGCGTTACGCCCATGTCACGCGCCAGCGCCAGACGGTGTTCATTCACATCGGTAATCACCACATGGCGGGCGCCCACGTGTTTTGCCACCGCCGCAGCCATTATGCCAATCGGCCCGGCACCGGACACCAGCACGTCTTCTCCCACCAGGTCGAACGACAGCGCGGTATGCACCGCATTGCCAAAGGGATCGAAAATAGCAGCCAGATCGTCTGAAATATTGTCCGGGATTTTGAATGCGTTGAATGCAGGCAGAACCAGGTATTCGGCAAAGCATCCCGGACGGTTAACGCCCACACCTACGGTGTTACGGCACAGATGCGTACGTCCGGCCCGGCAATTACGACAGTGTCCGCAGGTGATGTGGCCTTCACCAGAAACCCGGTCGCCAATATTAAAACCGCGCACTTCCTGGCCAATGCCCACCACTTCACCGACGTACTCATGCCCAACCACCATCGGCACTGGTATAGTCTTCTGTGACCATTCATCCCAGTTGTATATATGGACATCGGTACCGCAGATAGCTGTTTTGCGAATCTTAATCAGCAAATCATTGTGGCCTACTTCCGGCACCGGGACATCGGTCATCCAAATGCCTTCTTCCGCTTTCAGTTTCGCTAATGCTTTCATCGCTTATCCTCAGGAAATAACGCCTAATTGCTTACCAATGCGAGTAAAGGCCGCGACCGCGCGTTCTATCTGCTCCGGCGTGTGGGCCGCAGACATCTGTGTACGAATACGCGCCTGACCTTTAGGCACCACCGGATAGAAGAAGCCAGTGACGTAAATCCCCTCTTTTTGCAGCTCACGAGCGAAGGATTGCGCCACAACCGCATCGCCCAGCATCACCGGGATAATGGCGTGATCGGCGCCCGCAAGTGTAAAACCGGCCGCCGTCATCTGCTCGCGAAATAACCGCGCATTGCGCCACAGGCTATCGCGCAGTTCATCGCCAGATGCCAGCATCTCCAGCACCTTAATGGACGCCGACACAATTGCCGGGGCCAGTGAGTTTGAGAAAAGATACGGGCGCGAGCGCTGACGCAACCACTCCACCACCTCTTTACGCGCCGCTGTGTAACCGCCGGAAGCACCACCCAACGCCTTACCCAGCGTGCCGGTAATAATATCCACGCGCCCCATTACATCGCAGTATTCATGCGTCCCACGCCCGTTAGCGCCGACAAATCCCACTGCGTGGGAGTCATCTACCATCACCAGCGCGTCGTATTTATCCGCCAGGTCACATACACCCTTAAGGTTGGCGATAACGCCATCCATTGAAAACACACCGTCGGTGGCAATCATGACGTGACGCGCACCTGCTGCACGCGCCGCTTTCAGGCACGCCTCCAGCTCGTTCATATCGTTATTGGCATAGCGATAACGCTTAGCCTTGCAAAGACGTACGCCGTCGATAATCGAGGCATGGTTGAGCGCATCGGAAATAATGGCATCCTCCGAGCCCAAAAGTGTCTCAAAAAGACCGCCGTTGGCGTCGAAACAAGACGAGTACAAAATGGCATCTTCCATCCCAAGAAATGTTGCCAGCTGTTGCTCCAGCGTCTTATGGCTATCCTGCGTGCCACAAATAAAGCGCACGGATGCCATCCCAAAACCGTGGCTGTCCATGCCCTGTTTTGCCGCTTCAATAAGGGCCGGGTGGTTTGCCAGACCCAGATAGTTATTGGCGCAAAAATTAATCACGTGGCTACCGTTCGCAACCGTGATATCTGCCTGCTGCGCAGAGGTGATGATGCGTTCTTCCTTAAACAGCCCCTCCGCCCGCGCCGTATCCAGACTGGCTGTTAACTGCTGATAAAAATCGTCCCGCATTTCATTTCTCCAGGCATAGCAAATTTCAGATATTTTACCTAAAGCTCAATTCACTAACGAGATGACGCTTCAGGGAATTTATTTTTTGTAGCACAAATCACGAACATTCAGACAAAGCTACCCTCATTGCGTCGCTGGCGTATGCCGGTAACAGTGATGTGATGGTATGATAGTAATCATTAGTGTCCGGAAAACCCTCCGGGCTCCATATTTACAAGGTTAACGCTTATGATCATCGTCACCGGCGGCGCCGGCTTTATCGGTAGCAACATTGTGAAAGCGCTGAATGAACTCGGCCGCAAAGACATTCTGGTTGTCGACAATCTCAAAGACGGTACCAAATTCGTCAACCTGGTTGACCTCGACATTGCCGACTACATGGATAAAGAAGACTTTCTCATGCAAGTCATGGCGGGCGACGACTTTGGCGACATCGAGGCGGTCTTCCACGAGGGTGCCTGTTCCTCCACGACCGAGTGGGACGGCAAGTACATGATGGACAATAACTATCAGTACTCCAAAGAGCTGCTTCACTTTTGTCTGGATCGTGAAATTCCGTTCCTGTATGCCTCATCTGCAGCGACTTACGGCGGACGCTCCAGCGACTTTATCGAATCACGCGAATACGAGCAGCCGCTTAACGTGTACGGCTACTCGAAGTTTCTTTTCGATCAGTATGTGCGCGAGATCCTGCCAGAAGCGGATTCTCAGGTAGTTGGCTTTCGCTATTTCAACGTCTACGGGCCACGCGAAAGCCACAAAGGCAGCATGGCAAGCGTTGCTTTCCACCTCAATACACAGCTTAACAACGGCGAGAGCCCGAAACTCTTTGAAGGCAGCGACAGTTTTAAACGTGACTTTATCTACGTAGGCGACGTTGCAGCCGTCAACCTGTGGTTCTGGCAAAATGGCGTCTCTGGCATCTTTAACTGTGGTACGGGTCGTGCAGAATCCTTCCAGGCCGTGGCTGACGCTGCACTGGCTTACCACAAAAAAGGCAACCTCGAATACATCCCCTTCCCGGATAAACTTAAAGGGCGTTACCAGGCCTTTACTCAGGCAGATTTAACCAGGCTGCGCGCTGCAGGCTACGACAAACCGTTCAAAACCGTTGCCGAAGGCGTGAC
>JALAGK010000561.1 GCA_022712475.1 Enterobacteriaceae bacterium | reverse complement strand
GTCGTGAGCTGGGAAAAGATTAACAAAGCCCAGGCGCTGTGGACCCGTAGCCGAGGTGAAATCAGCGATGATGAATACAAGGAGTTCTACAAGCACATCGCTCATGATTTTAACGCTCCGCTGACCTGGAGCCACATCCGCGTTGAGGGCAAGCAGGAGTACACCAGCCTGTTGTACATCCCGTCACAGGCGCCGTGGGACATGTGGAATCGCGATCACAAGCACGGCCTGAAGCTGTACGTTCAGCGCGTGTTTATCATGGACGATGCCGAACAGTTCATGCCGAACTACCTGCGCTTTGTGCGTGGCCTGATTGATTCAAGCGATCTGCCGCTCAACGTGTCGCGTGAGATTCTCCAGGACAGCACCGTTACCCGCAATCTGCGCAATGCACTCAGCAAGCGTGCGTTGCAGATGCTGGAAAAACTGGCTAAAGATGACGCTGACAAATACCAGACCTTCTGGGATCAGTTCGGTCTGGTGCTTAAAGAAGGTCCGGCGGAAGACACCGCCAACCAGCAGGCTATTGCAAAACTGCTGCGTTTTGCCTCTACCCACAACGACTCATCTGTACAGAACGTTTCTCTGGAAGCGTACATTGAGCGCATGAAAGAAGGGCAGGAGAAGATTTACTTCATCACCGCAGACAGCTACGCGGCGGCGAAGAGCAGTCCGCATCTGGAATTACTGCGTAAAAAAGGTATTGAGGTACTGCTGCTCTCCGATCGCATTGACGAGTGGATGATGAGCTACCTTACTGAATTTGATGGTAAGCCGTTCCAGTCTGTGTCAAAAGCGGATGAGTCGCTCGAGAAGCTGGCAGATGACGTGGACGACAGCGCCAAAGAAGCGGACAAAGCGCTTGAGCCGTTCGTTGAACGAGTGAAAACGCTGTTGGGCGAGCGCGTGAAAGAGGTACGTCTGACCCATCGTCTGACCGACACGCCTGCTATTGTCACGACCGATAGCGACGAGATGAGCACCCAGATGGCGAAGTTGTTCGCGGCTGCGGGCCAGACCGTACCGGATGTGAAGTACATCTTTGAGCTGAATCCGGAGCACCCGCTGGTAAAACGCACCGCTGATACCACAGATGACGCACGCTTTGGTGAGTGGGTGGAACTACTGCTTGACCAGGCGCTGCTGGCTGAGAAAGGCTCGCTGGAAGACCCGAACCTGTTTATCCGCCGCGTTAATCAGCTATTGCTGGGCTAATAACACAGGAACTAAACCCGCCGTAAAGGCGGGTTTTTTTATGTCGTACGTTCCTGCTGCCCGTAAAGTAAAGCATCTGCTACAGCCACTTCATCTTATTTTGCCAACCTGCGGTGCCCATACACTGTATATATAAGGCTTCGCGGCTGCCATCATTCACGTCCATCACGTAACTCTCAATTTCCGGGCGTTCAACGGTGCGGTATTTCTTGCCGTCACAGTCCTGTGTTTTCGTGCACTTTTCGTAATGGGTATTGTATTTGGTACGTTGCGCCACTTCGTTTTTTACAGGGAACGCTTGCTGGGATTGATTTTCGCAGCGGGCGTTGGCGCTGGCAAAGTCATCTGCGTCAGCGCGATTTTTCACCCATTGCGATGAGCAGCCTGACACAAGCAGAATGCAGAGCAACAACCCTAACGTTTTTTTCATGGTGATGGTTCATCCTCGTAGCGAAACAGGTCACCTGGTTGACAGTCCAGCGCCTTGCACAGGCGATCGACCGTATCGAGCTTAATGCCTTTGATTTTGCCGTTTTTCATTAACGACAAGTTGGCTTGCGTAATTCCCACGATGGCCGCCAGTTCGCGCGAGCGGATCTTTCGCTTCGCCATAACCACATCCAGCGTAATTACAATGGCCACAGTGCTTCCTTATATATAGAGCGCATTTTCTTCATGTATTTTGGTGGACTCACGAATCATATAAGCAAATGCACACAGAATCAGACCTGTCACCATCTCATAGAGGCTGTCGGTAGATAAGCCCAGCGTGAGTTGAAAAAGCCTTTCACCTGCGGGTAAATCAAGCGAAATAGCCAGCCCCTGAAACGTGCTGCTGAGCGAATTCACCATTGGCGTCAGTATAGTGAGAATGCCGGCTGCCCAGAGCAGGCGGACGTTTCGTACCGTCCACAACTCATTGCGAGAAAGCCTCAGGAAAAAGAGCCCAAGCAGAATCAGTGTCAGGGCGGTCATGAAAACCGGTAGCGCATCGCACATGAACAGCAGGGCGATAGCTGGCGCAGATAAGTGAAAGTCTGCATTGAGCAGACGCGGTATGGTGTCAGAGAAAGAAAATAAAATACCCTGCACCATCTCTGAACGGTAGAGATGCCACAGCCAGATTTCACTGACCAGATAGTAGAAACCCAGTCCGCCGGTAAGCAGTGCTGTCGTCTTACCGACCATGCTCAGTCTGTTGCGGTGCTGGCGAGTTGTGGGTTGTGATTTCATTCAGATATTCCTTTTCTGCGGGGTGAAGATGCAAGCAAAATAAGCTTAAATTTATCGTGCTGCAATAATTTTTTTCTGTAATACGAAAATAATAATATCTCCAGCGCGCCTGGTACCGCTGGTATTAACCAGGTTGCGGGGGCGGTGGGTAAGACCGCGTAGGGGTAAAAGCAGGGCTTATCCTGCGCTGAACCGAGTCAGACAATGCGGCTATCATGGGCGTTCTTGTGGTGGCGGGGGCTTAATGGTAAGGTCGTACCCCTCAGCTTATACCCTCCACTTTTCAGGCTGCGGATGCGTGGCAATACGCAATCTTTCGGATTGCGTGCCGTATGGCGTGCGTTGCCTGCTGGGGTGGGGAAGAATATTGATAAATCCATTCGTAAGGGGAATTACGCAATGCGTATGATTCTGCTCGGCGCGCCCGGCGCTGGTAAGGGGACACAGGCTCAGTTCATCATGGAGAAATACGGGATCCCGCAGATCTCCACCGGTGATATGCTGCGCGCCGCAGTAAAATCGGGCTCCGAGCTCGGTAAACAAGCTAAAGACATCATGGATGCCGGCAAGCTGGTGACAGATGAACTGGTTATCGCACTGGTTAAAGAGCGCATTACTCAAGAAGACTGCCGAAATGGCTTCCTGCTGGATGGTTTCCCGCGCACCATTCCCCAGGCTGACGCCATGAAAGAAGCGGGCATCAACGTGGATTACGTGCTGGAGTTTGACGTACCGGACGACATTATCGTTGATCGCATCGTTGGGCGTCGCGTTCACGCCGCCTCCGGGCGTGTTTACCACATCAAATACAATCCGCCGAAAGTGGAAGGTAAAGACGATGTGACAGGCGAAGAGCTGAGCACCCGTAAAGACGATCAGGAAGAAACCGTGCGTAAGCGTCTGGTGGAATACCACAATCTGACGGCGCCGCTGATTGGCTACTATCAGAAAGAAGCGCAGGCGGGTCACACCAAATACGCGAAAGTCGACGGCACCCAGGCCGTTGATGCCGTACGTGCCGAGCTGGTAAAAATCCTCGACTAAGCCGTACGATACAACCGGGGAAAGACTCCCCGGTTTTCACTTCTCAGGGATGCATCTGCAATGCGGAAAACATTACAACGCTTTGCTCTGGTTCTCGTCGTTACCTTCTGTTCCACAGGCTGTGCTGAAATGCTTTACGGCGTTATGTGCGTAGGCGGCATCATATTCTCTACGGATACCCATAAGGCAGCGTTGAACTGGCCTGATGCACGTGTTGGGGAACCTTACCAGGCCACGCTTCATGTGGGGGAGGTGCTGGAACCTGAGTTCAGCGATAGCGAGCGTTTGCCTGACGGGCTTAAGCTGTCGTTCTGGTATAAAAGCGAAGACATCGATGCGGGGCCGTCGCCGCTGGTCGATTACACCCGAACGACCAGAGATTTTGCCGATATTTATCTGCGACTGGAAGGTATCCCTACTAAAGCCGGGAAGTACCGCTTCTCCGTCATTTCCCACTACATGCCCTCTATGTGTGGCAACGGCAATGCCGTCCATCCTCTGCGCATTCGCGTTGAATAGTGTTCACGCGGCACCTGTCGCTGCAATTGGTCCCTTGTGGCGGCTTTTCAGCTACAATCTTTAACCCGTTACGCAGTCAAGAAGGAGTGGAATGTTGCGTCAGGAAAAAATGGGCGTATTGCTGGCAAATCTTGGCACGCCAGAAGCACCCACGCCCGCGGCAGTGAAACGCTATCTGCGCCAGTTCCTCAGCGACAGACGTGTAGTTGATGCGCCACGCCTGAAGTGGTGGCTTATTCTGCGCGCTATCGTGCTGCCGCTGCGCTCGCCGCGCGTGGCAAAACTCTATCAGTCAGTGTGGACCGACGGCGGCTCGCCGCTAATGGTCTACAGCCGCAGCCAGCAGCAAAAACTTCAGGCGCTGCTCCCGGACACGCCGGTTGCACTTGGCATGAGCTATGGCGCGCCATCCATTCAGAGCGCGGTGGATGCATTGCTAAGTCAGGGGGTAAATCACATCGTGGTGCTGTCGTTGTATCCGCAGTATTCCTGCTCAACGGTCGCGGCGGTGTGGGATGAGCTGGCGCGCGTGCTGGCGAAAACCCGTAATGTGCCAGCCGTGTCATTTATTCGCGATTATGCGCAGCACCCGGATTACATTGCAGCACTGGCGGATTCGGCGCGCCGTTCCTTTGCTGAGCACGGTGAGCCGGACCTGTTGCTGCTCTCGTATCACGGCATTCCACAACGCTACGCGGATGAAGGCGACGACTATCCGCAACGCTGTCGCGATACCACACGTTCGTTGGTTAGTGCACTTGGCTTGCCGCCGGAAAAGGTGATGATGACCTTCCAGTCGCGTTTTGGCAAAGAGCCGTGGCTGACGCCCTATACCGATGAGACCATGAAAATGCTCGGCGAGAAGGGCGTTAAGCATATTCAGGTCATGTGTCCGGGGTTTGCGGCAGACTGCCTAGAGACACTTGAAGAAATCGCTATTCAGAACCGCGAAATCTTCGAGCACGCCGGTGGCGAGAAATATGAATACATTCCGGCGCTTAATGACCAGGACGACCATATTGCTATGATGGCGCGATTAGTGACGCGCTAGCACCGATCGCAAGGGGGGCGCGGGTGTGCTACTCTACGCCGCCTGTCTGGCTACCCCCTTAATTCCTTCATGAAATTTCCCGGTAAACGTAAATCTAAACACTATTTCCCCGTCAGCAACCGCGATCCGCTGTTGGCGCAACGTCAGCCTGAGAGCGAAACCAGCAGTAGCTGGATTGTCGGTATCGATCAGACGCTGGTGGATATTGAAGCAAAGGTGGATGATGACTTTGTGCGCCGCTATGGCCTGAGCTTTGGCCACTCGCTGGTGATCGCCGATGACGTGGCCGAAGCACTTTATCGGGAACTGGTCAGCCAGAATCTCATTACCCATCAGTTTGCCGGCGGCACCATCGGCAACACCATGCACAACTATTCGGTGCTGGCTGATGACCGCTCGGTGCTATTGGGCGTGATGTGCAGCAATATCGAAATCGGCGGCTACGCCTATCGTTACTTGTGTAATACCTCCAGTCGGACCGATCTGAACTACCTTCAGGGCGTGGATGGCCCAATTGGCCGTTGTTTTACGCTTATCAACGCGCAGGGCGAGCGTACGTTTGCCATTAGTCCCGGCCATATGAATCGCCTGCATCCACAAAGTATTCCTGAAGATGTCATTGCGGGCGCCTCGGCATTGGTGCTGAGCGCCTACCTGGTGCGTTGCGAGCCAGGCGAACCCATGACTGATGCCGCCATGCAGGCCATTGCTTACGCCAAAAAGCACGATGTGCCGGTGGTATTGACGCTCGGCACCAAATTCGTGATCGCCGACAGGCCGCAGTGGTGGTGTGATTTTCTCAAAGAGCACGTGTCGATTCTGGCGATGAACGAAGAAGAGGCTGAGGCGTTGACCGGAATAAATGATCCGCTTGCGGCAGCGGATAAAGCGCTCGACTGGGTGGACCTGGTGCTGTGCACCGCCGGGCCCCAGGGGCTGTATATGGCGGGCTTTACCGAAGATGAGAAAAAGCGTCTGACGCGCCACCCGCTGCTGCCAGGCACCATTGCGGAATTTAACCAGTATGAATTCAGCCGTGCCATGCGCCATAAAGATTGTACTACGCCACAGCGCATCTACTCTCACATTGCGCCGTACATGGGCGGGCCGGAAAAAATCATGAACACCAACGGCGCGGGCGACGGTGCCCTGGCGGCACTACTACATGACATCACCGCCAATCACTATCACCGTACCAGCGTGCCAAACTCCAGCAAGCACACGCTGAACTGGCTGACCTATTCGTCACTGGCGCAGGTGTGCAAATACGCTAACCGCGTGAGCTATCAGGTATTGAATCAGCATTCGCCGCGCCTGTCGCGCGGGCTACCGGAGCGTGAAGACAGCCTCGAAGAGGCTTACTGGGAACGCTAGTTGCGAGCATAAAAAATGCCGTTCAGTGCAGCCACTGACCGGCATTGTTCATTGAGATGTCCCGGCGAAGCGGTTAGCCCGTTACGGCCTCAGTCACTGGCGGCCTCTCCAGCAGCGTCAGCATGGTATTGGCAATTTCACGCTCGCCCATGACCACCTGATTGGCGCCGCGCTCGGTAATGTACTCAACTTCGTCGTCATAGTGCGCGCGGGCAATAATTTCAATGTGCGGGTTCTTCTCGCGGGCGGCGGCAACGATCTCGCCTGCCTCGTAGCCGTTGGGGATAGTCAGTAGTAGCCAGCGGGCGCAGTCGAGATGGGCCAGCGACATAATCTCTTCTTTTGCCGAATTGCCCAACACCGCTCGCACACCAAGCTCACGCAGTTCATCGACACGGCTGCGTGATGTTTGGATGACGACCTGCGGCAGGCCATGCTCAATCAGGCGCTGACCCAACAG
>JALAGK010000560.1 GCA_022712475.1 Enterobacteriaceae bacterium | reverse complement strand
GCGTCTTACTTCAGAGCTGGTGCTACTGTTCCTGTACGTTGGTGTGATTGCCCTTTATAACGCCTTTGATGACCGCCGTCTGGCAGGGCGTGCCGCTGGCATTCTGGTGCTGGTGGGCGTGGTTAACTTACCGATTATTCACTTCTCCGTTGTGTGGTGGAATACCCTGCATCAGGGCTCGACTAACATGCAGCAAACTATCGATCCGGCTATGCGTATACCGCTGCGCTGGTGCATTTTTGGTTTCCTCGGCCTCTTTGTCACACTAACGCTCATGCGCCTGCGTAATTTGATTCTGATTCAGGAGCGCCGTTGCCCATGGGTGGCAGAACTTGCGCAGAAAGGGAGGAACGCGTGATGCAGAGCGCTTTCGCAAACTGGCAGGAATTCTGGGCGATGGGCGGCTATGCGTTTTACGTCTGGCTGGCTGTGGCTGCAACCTTTATCTCGTTAATTGCCCTGGTGGGACAGACTTTTTGGCAGCGCCGAGCGCTACTTGCAGAAGTCCGTCGTCAGGCCTCGCGCGAACGGCGTATTCGTGCGGTTAAGCAGAACCATGAACCCGAGGAAGCATAAGTGAACCCACGACGTAAAACGCGACTCTATCTGGCGATTGCGGTGATTGCGGGACTGGCGCTGACCGTCACGCTGGTGCTGTATGCGCTGCGCTCTAATATCGATTTATTCTATACGCCCGGTGAAATTATCCATGGCAAAGGCACCAGCCAGCTCAAACCTGAGCCGGGCCAGCGCTTGCGCGTGGGCGGCATGGTGATGCCAGGCTCCGTTAAGCGCGACAGCCAGTCACTTAAAGTCACCTTTAAACTGTTCGATGCGCGTGGCGTGGTGGATGTCAGCTACGAAGGTATTCTGCCGGACCTGTTTCGCGAAGGGCAGGGGATCGTGGCGCAGGGTGAGTTCGAAGAAGGTAACCTGATTGTTGCCAAAGAAGTGCTGGCCAAACATGATGAAAACTACACGCCACCGGAAGTGAAAGCCGCGATGGAAGAAAATCACCATCGCCCGGCGGAAGTCTATAAGGATAACCACTAATGATGCCGGAAATTGGCAACTTTCTACTGTGCCTTGCGCTCGGTATTTCGCTGGTTTTAAGCCTGTGGCCGCTGTGGGGCGCTGCACGCCAGGACGTGCGGCTGATGGCGCTGGCGCGCCCGCTGACCTGGGCGATGTTCTTCGTTATTCTCGCCGCGTTTTTGATTCTGGTGCATGCCTTTATCGTTAACGACTTCACCGTGCTCTCTGTCGCCAACAACTCCAATACCGAACTGCCGGTGTGGTATCGCGTGGCGGCAACCTGGGGCGCGCATGAAGGCTCGCTGCTGCTGTGGGTACTGCTTATGAGCGGCTGGACCTTTGCAGTGGCGCTGTTCAGCCGTGGAATGCCGCTTGATTCCGTGGCACGCGTGCTGGCGGTGATGGGCATGATAACCTTTGGGTTTCTGCTGTTCATCATTTTCACCTCCGATCCGTTCACTCGCACATTACCGGACTACCCGATTGACGGGCGCGATCTCAACCCATTGTTGCAGGATGTAGGCCTGATATTCCATCCGCCGCTGCTGTATATGGGTTATGTCGGTTTCTCGGTAGCGTTTGCGTTTTCTATTGCCTCACTCATGGCTGGACGGCTGGATACCGCATGGGCACGTTGGTCACGTCCGTGGACTCAGGCCGCGTGGGTCTTTTTAACCCTCGGCATTGTGCTTGGCTCCGCGTGGGCCTATTACGAACTTGGCTGGGGAGGCTGGTGGTTCTGGGATCCGGTTGAAAATGCTTCCTTTATGCCGTGGCTGGTGGGAACGGCACTTATGCACTCCCTGGCGGTCACTGAAAAACGTGGCAGTTTCAAAGCGTGGACTGTGCTGTTAGCGATTTCTGCCTTCTCACTGTGCCTGCTTGGTACCTTTCTGGTGCGTTCCGGCGTGCTGGTGTCCGTACACTCATTTGCCTCAGATCCCTCGCGCGGTATGTTTATTCTGGCGCTGCTGGTGGTGGTCATCGGTGGTTCTCTGCTCCTGTATGCGGTTAAAGGCAGCACGGTGCGTTCCCGCGTGGGTAATGAACTGTGGTCGCGTGAATCTTTCCTGCTTGGTAAAAACGTGTTGCTGGTGGCGGCAATGCTGGTTGTGCTGCTTGGCACGCTGCTGCCGCTGGTGCACAAACAGCTCGGTCTTGGCAGTATCTCGGTGGGTGAGCCGTTCTTTAATACCATGTTCAGCGTGATGATGGCGCCCTTTGCACTGTTGCTGGGCATTGGGCCGCTGGTACGCTGGCGCCGTGATGAGCCGCAGAAGCTACGCCGCCGCCTGTTGGTAGCGCTGGTTGCGACTGTTGCGCTATCGCTACTGCTGCCATGGCTAATGCAGGACCGTATTGAAGCGATGACCGTCGTGGGGCTGCTGATGGCATTCTGGGTGTTTATTCTTGCCGTCAGTGAAGTGTTCGACCGTGCGACCGACAGGCATGGCCTGTGGCGCGGGCTGACGAAAATCTCGCGCAGTCACTGGGGAATGGTATTGGGCCACGTTGGCCTGGCGGTAACGGTTGTGGGCATTGCTTTTAGCCAGAGCTACAGCGTTGAGCGAGACGTGCGTATGAAGGCGGGTGACAGCATCACCATTCATGAATATGGCTTTACCTTTCGCGAAGTGCGCGACGTGACTGGACCGAACTGGCGCGGTGGTGTGGGAGTGATTGATGTGACGCGCAATGGCAAGCCGGAAACGACTC
>JALAGK010000559.1 GCA_022712475.1 Enterobacteriaceae bacterium | reverse complement strand
TAAATTATGTACCAGAAGCAAGGGCGCTTCTGGTAGCACGCTCAGGGATGACAGGATGTCATAAGAGCGAGGGAGTCAGCCAGGATGGCGAACGTCTGGAGACGTATAAAAAGGAAAAGGACCAGAACACGGAACGTTAATTGCTAAGGGAAAAACAGGGTAGTTGTTAGCAGGCAAGGAACGTATGACTCAAATAGTGAGAGTCGATTAGGCGGCAGAGTAATCTGCCGCCTTTTTTCTTTGTTCACTTTCTGCCAGAATCCACGGCAATTCTATACTCAGTTAATTCTCCGCTCAGGGCGACAATCATGAAGCAACCAACCTCTCACGGCAAAAAGCCCGCAAAATCTCGTCGCGAGACGCGCGAAGAGCTTAACCAAAGCGCACGCGATCGTAAGCGTCAGAAAAAACACCGCGGTAACGCGCCAGGCAGCCGCGCGGGTGCAGCGCAGCAGGGCGCTTCAGGTAAAAAAGGCGCAGGGGATAAAGACCCGCGCATTGGCAGCAAAAAGCCAATTGAACTGGGCGCGAAGAGCGCACCGGCCAAAGCGCCTGTGGTTAAAAAAGTGGTGCTGTCGCCGCGTGAGGAGCTGGATAAACTTGAGAGCGACGACAGGCTGGATGGCCTGCTTGAACGTCTGGAAAACGGCGAAACGCTGTCTTCAGACGATCAAAACTGGGTGAATGAGCAGCTCGACAGGATTGATGAACTGATGCAGCTGCTTGGCTTGTCTTACGACGATGACGAAGAAGAAGGCGAAGAAGAAGTCCAGGAAGACATGATGCGCCTGCTGCGTGGTGGAAACTAACGGTTTTACACTATGGGCCTGCTGGTACTTATCATCGTTGTGCCCGTAGTATGTTATCTGGGTTGGTTATTCGCTAAACTACACCGCTTGTCGCGCCGACAGCGCTGGTTGCGCCGCCGTCTCGTTTCCCGCCATGCCGGGAGTGCGGTGCAACCTGTGCGCAGGCGGCAGCGTCGTAAGGAGTGAGTATGTCTGAGCAGATAATTGACTGGGATCTGGCCCTGATCCAGAAATATAACTATTCGGGGCCGCGTTATACCTCTTACCCCACTGCGCTCGAATTTTCAGAAGACTTTGGCGAAGCCGAATTTCAACAGGCGGCTGCGCGTTATCCGTCCCGCCCGCTGTCGCTGTATATCCATATCCCGTTCTGCCACAAGCTGTGCTATTTCTGCGGCTGTAATAAAATCGTTACCCGCCAGCAGCACAAGGCCGATCAGTACCTTGACGTGCTGGAGCAGGAGATTATTCACCGCGCGCCGTTGTTTAAACAGCGCCACGTCAGCCAGATGCACTGGGGTGGCGGCACGCCGACTTACCTGAATAAGGCGCAAATCAGCCGCCTGATGAACCTGCTGCGTGAGCATTTCCAGTTTGATGCTGATGCGGAGCTGTCTATTGAAGTGGATCCGCGCGAAATTGAGTTGGATGTGCTGGACCACCTGCGCCATGAAGGTTTTACTCGCCTGAGCATGGGCGTGCAGGACTTCAATAAAGAGGTGCAGCGGCTGGTGAACCGCGAGCAGGATGAAGACTTTATCTTTGCGCTTATTCGCCGTGCTCGCGAACTGGGCTTTACGTCGACCAATATTGACCTCATTTACGGCCTGCCAAAACAGACGCCGGAGAGCTTTGCTTTTACGCTTGGCAAAGTGGCTGAACTGAGCCCGGACCGCCTGAGCGTGTTCAACTATGCGCATTTGCCGACGTTGTTTGCGGCACAGCGCAAAATCAAAGACGCTGACCTGCCATCACCGCAGCAAAAGCTCGATATTCTGCAAGAGACAATCGCGTCGCTGACTGGTGCCGGCTACCAGTTTATCGGTATGGATCACTTTGCTCGCCCGGATGATGAACTGGCCGTTGCGCAGCGCAATGGCGTGCTGCACCGCAACTTCCAGGGTTACACCACGCAGGGCGATACCGACCTGCTTGGTCTGGGCGTATCGGCCATCAGTATGCTGGGCGACTGCTATGCCCAGAACCAGAAAGAGTTGAAAGTTTACTATCAACAAGTGGATGAAAAGGGTAACGCGCTGTGGCGCGGCCTGGCGCTGACGCGCGATGACTGCATTCGTCGTGATGTGATAAAAGCGCTTATCTGCAACTTCAGTCTGGATTTTGCTCAGATTGAGCAGCTATGGCAGCTTAATTTTGGCGACTATTTTGCTGAGGATTTGGCGCTGCTGGCACCGCTCGCGCAGGACGGGCTGGTGGCGGTAGACGACAAGGGCATTCAGGTGACGGCGAAGGGCAGGCTGCTGATTCGTAATATCTGCATGTGCTTTGACATCTATCTGCGCCAGAAAGCAAAGCTGCAAAAATTCTCACGGGTTATCTGACTGGCAATAAAAAAGCGGGCAATACCCGCTTTTTTATTAACTGAGGAAATTCACCAGTGCCGCGCAAAGTAGCGCTGCCATTGCCGTCTGGGGCGAATGGTTGGCTGCTGTTTCCAGCGCCGGACTGCTTGTGACCAGTTGTAGTAATGATTCCAGCATTATTGCGCCTCCCACATAACCGGGCGAGATCATACCAGGCTCATCCGCACAGTCAATGCTCAGAAATGCATCAATTTGCGCACTGTGACCCGTTTTTACACATTGAACCTCAGGCTGGTATATGTCGCCCGGCCCCCTTCGTAAAGCAGGTAGGTGACCGTCACCAGCCTTCTGGGGTTATTCCATTCCCAGTTCTTTTAACTTACGTGTTAGCGTATTACGGCCCCAGCCCAGCAGGCGAGCGGCTTCCTGCTTATGCCCCTGCGTATGACGCAGCGCGGTGGTCAGCAGCGTGCGCTCCATTTCCGGCTGAGCTTCTGAGAGCAGGTTTTGATGACCGGAACGCAGCGCACGGTCAGCCCATTGTGCCAGCAGCGTTGCCCAGCTGTCTGGCAGCGTTGACTGGCCGCTAGCGTCGGGTACCGTGGCGTCAAATAGTTCGCTGGGTAAATCCTGGATCAACACTTCCTGGCCTGCGGCCATTACCGTAAGCCAGCGACAGGTGTTTTCTAGCTGGCGCACATTGCCAGGCCAGGCAAGACGCGTCAGCGCTGCTTCCGTTTCCGGGTGCAGTTGCTTGGTCTCCACGCCCAGCTCACGCGCGGCAATTTGCAAAAAGTGATGTGCCAGTTTCGGAATGTCTTCCCGGCGCTCGCGCAGCGGCGGCAGGTGGACGCGAATTACGTTCAGGCGGTGGAATAAATCTTCGCGAAACTTCCCTTCCTGTACGCGCAGCTCCAGGTTCTGGTGGGTGGCCGCAATAATGCGCACGTCTACTTTTACCGGCGCGTAACCGCCAACGCGGTAAAACTGACCGTCGGCCAGCACACGCAGCAAACGGGTTTGCACATCAAGCGGCATATCACCGATTTCATCCAGAAACAGCGTGCCGCCGTCGGCCTGCTCAAAGCGTCCCTGGCGAATCTGATTGGCACCGGTAAATGCGCCTTTTTCATGACCGAATAGTTCGGATTCAATCAGGTCTTTCGGGATGGCCGCCATATTGAGGGCGATAAACGGCGACTTTGCGCGTGGGCTGTGGCGATGCAGAGCATGTGCCACCAACTCCTTGCCAGTGCCGGACTCGCCGTTTATCAGTACGCTGATAGATGAGCGAGACAGGCGGCCGATAATGCGGAAAACATCCTGCATTGACGGCGCTTCGCCAATGATATCGGCGGTCGGGCTGGCAGCCGGTGCGTTGCGCGGCTGCTGCTGCTCCTGATAATGGCTGATGGCGCGCTCCACCAGCGCCACGGCTTCGTCAATATCAAACGGTTTGGGTAAGTAATCGAACGCGCCTTGCTGGTAGGCGCTGACGGCGGCGTCCAGGTCGGAATGGGCCGTCATTATGATGACCGGTAGCATCGGATGGCGTTGCTTAATCTGGCGTAGCAGCATTAATCCGTCCAGGCCAGGCATCCTGATATCAGACAGCAACACATCCGGCGTGCGGGTAGCCAGCGCATCCAGCACCTCGCTTGCGTTCTCAAAGGTAACGCAGCTCAGGCCTGCACTGGTCAGAGCGCGTTCCAGCACCCAGCGAATGGCGCTATCGTCATCAACTATCCAGGCTATCCCTCGTTGCATAAAGACCTCGATTTACGAATTGGCAGATAGACCGAAAACTCGGTATGGCCCGGCCAGCTGTTAAATTCAATTTTGCCCGCGTGCTGATCAATGAGACTGCGTGCAATGGAAAGCCCCAGTCCGGTGCCGCCTTCACGGCCACTGACCATTGGGTAAAACAGCGTGTCCTGCAAATGCGCTGGTACGCCAGGGCCATTGTCTTCAACGTCAATGCGCGCGCACAGACGGTGGCGTACGCCGTGCAGCGTAAGCTGGAAGGCGGTGCGCGTGCGCAGGGTAATTTGTCCACCCTGCGTGCCCAGCGCCTGTAGGGCGTTGCGCACGATATTCAGCAACACCTGCTCAATTTGTTCAGGATCGTGCTCAAGCTCCGGCAAGCTTGGGTCATAATCGCGCACCAGCGTCACGTTCTCCGGCAGCTCAAGCGACACCAGTTTCACCACACGCTCGGCGACCTTATGAATGCTATCGGTGACATGCAGACCCGGCTGTTGCGGACCGAGCAGCCGGTCAACAAGATTACGCAGACGGTCCGCTTGCTCGATAATGACTTTGGTGTACTCCGTGAGGGACGGATCGGGCAGTGCACGGTTCAGTAATTGCGCCGCGCCGCGCAGGCCACCGAGCGGGTTCTTGATTTCATGCGCCAGTCCGCGCACCAGATCGCGTGCCGCCACCTGTTGTGCGTGTTGAAGCTGCTCCTGGCTCAGGCGACGCTGGCTATCCATTGTCGCCATTTCCAGCAGAATGAAGCCGTCTGGCATGCGCTGAGCGGTCAGCGATAAAATATGCGCCCGACTGTCGATGACCAGCGTAACTTCATTATCGGTAAAGCCCTGGCCTGCGCTCAGGCTTTCTCGCATCAGTTCAACATTAAGGGAAAAGTAGCTCAAAAGCTCCGGCAGCGGTGTGCCATAGAGTTTGCGTGAGCTTTGCGCCAGCATCTGTAATGCCGCTGGGTTGGCATAGTGGACGGCGAGGTCATCGTCGACCAACAAAATACTGTTAATAAGAGAGTTCAGGATCTGCCCTGCATCGGGCAGCACGCCGGTTGCCATTTGCAGTCTCCCGTGTCTTGCACTGTTTTAGTGCATTATAGGCTCTGGCCTGATTAAGGCTATGTTTTTACCTGATTCACGCAGTCTTGCGGGTGGAGAAAAAAGCCCATCCGGAGATGGGCTAAAAGTTTCCACGGCAACAAAAAAAACGGCTTCATTGTGCCGCAGCGTCCTGGCTGCCCTTACTGGCCCGGACGAGTGTCCGGGCGATGTCGGCTGCCAGACGGCTGCGACATAAACCCCATGGGGGATTAAACGCTGTAGTACAGCTCAAACTCTACCGGGTGCGGCGTCATGCGCACGCGGTCGTTTTCTTCGCGGCGCAGCGCAATGTACGCGTCGATAGCTTCGTTGGTGAATACGCCACCGACGGTCAGGAACTCGCGGTCCAGGTCCAGCTCGTTAAGCGCTTCTTCCAGAGAACCGGCAACCTGCGGGATTTCTTTCGCTTCTTCCGGCGGCAGGTCGTAAAGGTTTTTGTCCATTGCTTCGCCTGGGTGAATACGGTTTTTAATGCCGTCCAGGCCTGCCATCAGCAGCGCTGCAAAGCACAGGTATGGGTTAGCCGCCGGGTCCGGGAAGCGTACTTCAATACGACGACCTTTCGGCGATGCGACAACCGGAATACGGATAGACGCAGAACGGTTTGCCGCAGAGTAGGCCAGCATGACCGGTGCTTCGTAGCCTGGCACCAGACGCTTGTAAGAGTTGGTGGTCGGGTTCGCCAGGGCGTTGATGGCTTTGGCGTGCTTGATAACACCGCCGATGTAGAACAGTGCTTGCTCAGACAGACCGGCGTATTTGTCGCCCGCGAACAGGTTGGTGCCATTTTTAGACAGCGACATGTGGCAGTGCATACCAGAACCGTTATCACCAAACATCGGCTTAGGCATAAAGGTGGCCGTTTTGCCAAAGCGGTGTGCCACGTTGTGCACCACATATTTGTAGATCTGAATTTCGTCGGCTTTTTTGGTCATGGTGTTGAAGCGGGTAGCCACTTCGTTCTGACCTGCGGTTGCCACTTCGTGGTGGTGCGCTTCAACAACCAGGCCCATCTCTTCCATTACCAGACACATGGTAGAACGCAGGTCCTGAGAAGAGTCGACCGGTGGAACCGGGAAATAACCGCCTTTCACGGCAGGACGGTGGCCTTTGTTGCCGCCTTCATATTTGGTGCCGGTGTTCCAGGCGCCTTCGATGTCATCGATAGCCACGTGAGAGCCGGAGATAGAAGAACCAAAGCGGATGTCGTCAAACAGGAAGAACTCCGGCTCAGGCCCGAACAGGACGGTGTCGGCAATGCCGGTAGAGCGCAGGTAGTCTTCAGCACGTTTGGCGATAGAGCGCGGGTCGCGGTCGTAGCCCTGCATGGTACCCGGCTCGAGAATGTCGCAGCGCAAGATAAGGGTCGGCTCTTCGTAAAACGGGTCAATGACCGCGGTGGACGGATCTGGCATCAGAACCATGTCAGATTCGTTAATGCCCTTCCAGCCGCCGATAGAGGAACCGTCAAACATTTTACCTTCTTCAAAGAAGTCGGCATCAACCTGGTGAGCCGGAATGGTAACGTGCTGCTCTTTGCCTTTGGTGTCGGTGAAACGCAGGTCGATAAATTTAACGTTGTGTTCGTTTATCAGCGTCAGAACGTGCTCAGCGGACATAGGTAACTCTCCCGGATTTGGTCATTGTCGTCGTGGTGACGAAATCAAAAAACGCTTTTTTGTGGCTTTTTGCCCTGTTTTTATCAAAGCGAAAAGCGTGCCAACTTTCAAATAGCCCCAAAAAGGCGCTATTATGCGCGCCATAGTGCAAGCGGGTTGCACCACAATAGCAAAAATGCACCAAAATGGTGCTTTTTGTTAATGGTTGGCACCATTGTGGTGCGAATTAGTGCGATATCCCCTTTACTACTCCGTGAAAACGATCACAAACACCGCCAATTCATCTTGTTGGTAAAGGTTTATTGTGATCTGTTCAGTCCTTCGATTAATACGTGTACAATAACGCGCTATTTCTAATGCCTGAGGCAAAGTTGTGATCGAAAATCTGCGTAACAT
>JALAGK010000558.1 GCA_022712475.1 Enterobacteriaceae bacterium | reverse complement strand
CTGTTGTATATCGCGTTGCAGCTTGATGAGCAGCGCTGAGTAAGGTTGCGGTTGATGCCGACGATTAAGGTTAAGTGCTGGGATAGATCACTTGACGCTGGCGGGTTCAGTGTGAATCCTGTTCACTTTATGTTGGGCGGAAAATATCGGCTTTATTGTCGGTGAACGGGTCAAGGGGGATTTTCGAATACCCCTCAACAATCTCCGCGACTCCGTCAGGAAATCGCCCACCCGTTGGGCAGTGCGCTCTCCTCCCGGGCCTCAGCCTGCGGCCAGCTCGACGGCCTGTTTACTCGGCCCATCCCTGGGCCTCACTCCTTCGGGGCCAACGCCTGCGGCAATGTTGCCACCTCAGCCCGCCATCCTGGGCGGTCTGACCTTGTCTTTCGGCCTCCGGCTCGCCGATTTCAGCGAGGGGCAGCAACCTCATACTGTGTGTGCGTTTCAACAGCCTGGGTTGTCGCTGTTAGTCCGTTTTAAGTATGGCGGCCCTTTTTAGCGCTTTGTTGGCTGCCGTGGAAGCTGAACCATTATTTACGGGTCAGTTTTTCCAGATCGGCTTCGATTTCGCTAATTTTATTGGTGACCACGTTTTCAAGATGGCGCAGATCGTCGAGAATCTTACGTTTGAGGTCAATTTCGCCACGCTCGCGCTGGCAAATCTGATCCAGCTCATCAATCACATAACGCAGGTTGGGACTGATTTCCTGCACTTCTCTGAAGCCCTGGCCAACCCCGTCGGCAACCACGGTTTTGCGCTGGCGCGGATATTTAAATTTGACGCTTTTCGCGAAGAACTCGCCTTTATCTTTGCGAAAATAAATTTTCAGTATGTCGTTGCTGGCCTCCTGGCGCAGACTGTAGCGGTCTATCTCTTCTGGATTGGTGATGCCAAGACTTTTCAGATTATCGTACATCGCAGCGTTCTCCTTAAGCGAAGCAAATTCAACCTATAGATAGTTGACGGTAAACGGCCTTCTTGCCAGCACAGATATAAAAAAGGCGGGGATTACCCGCCTTAACAAGGATCATTTTCGTTTAGTCGATGGTGCGCAGCAGTTCGTTGATGCCCACTTTACCGCGGGTCTTTGCATCGACCTTCTTCACGATAACCGCACAGTACAGGCTGTAGCTGCCGTCTTTGGACGGTAGGTTACCAGAAACGACCACCGAGCCTGCCGGTACGCGGCCGTAAAATACTTCGCCGGTTTCACGGTCGTAGATTTTGGTGCTCTGGCCGATGTAAACGCCCATGGAAATCACGGAACCTTCCTCAACGATAACGCCTTCAACAATTTCAGAGCGCGCGCCGATGAAGCAGTTGTCTTCAATGATAGTCGGGTTGGCCTGTAGCGGCTCGAGCACGCCGCCGATGCCCACGCCGCCAGACAGGTGTACGTTTTTACCGATCTGCGCACAGGAGCCGACGGTGGCCCAGGTATCTACCATGGTGCCTTCGTCAACAAAGGCGCCGATGTTGACATAAGAGGGCATCAGCACGGTATTGCGAGCGATAAAGGCACCCTGGCGTACGGCTGCAGGCGGCACCACGCGGAAGCCTTCTTTCTGAAAGCGAGCGTCGTCGTAGTCGGCAAATTTCATTGGCACTTTGTCAAAATAACGGCTTTCTGCGCCTTCCATGACTTGATTGTCGTTAATGCGAAAGGAGAGCAGAACGGCCTTTTTCAGCCACTGGTGGGTGACCCACTGGCCGTCAATTTTCTCCGCAACACGCAGTGCGCCGCTGTCGAGCAGGCTGATAACCTGGTTGACGGCGTCACGGATAGTGGCGTCGGCGTTGGCCGGAGTAATGTCGGCACGGCGCTCAAAAGCGGATTCAATAACGTTCTGTAACTGCTGCATTGGCGAATCTTCCTGGTAATTTCACGTTTGTTAAAAAGGTTAGGTTAGTCTTTATCGTTTGGATTAAGGGCTGATGTCAACCGTTGTTGCACTTCGCGTTGCAGTTCCAGGTTCAATCCCTGGCCCTCTGCTGTGGCGAGAATGAACAAGTCTTCAACACGTTCGCCAATCGTCGTGATGCGCGCACCGTGCAGCGAAATACCGAGATCGGCAAAAATTTGCCCAATCCGCGCCAGCAGGCCGGGCTGGTCCAGTGCAATGAGTTCCACAAAGGTGCGCCGGTCGGTATGCGTTGGCAGAATGTTAACCTCAGTATTTACCGTGAAGTGGCGCAGACGGTTAGGCTGGCGCCGCGGCTGCGGCGCCTCCCAGGTGTGGCGTGTGATGGCCTGTTCCAGTCCGTGGCGAATTGACTCATGGCGGTCAGCGGAAAGCGGGCTGCCGTCCGGCTCCAGGACGATAAAGGTGTCCATTGCCATGCCGTCACGGGTGGTGAAAATCTGCGCGTCATGCACGCTCAGATTACGGCGGTCCAGTTCGGCGCACACGGCGGCAAACAGATAAGGCCTGTCCGGACTCCAGATAAAAATCTCAGTACCGCCGCGCGTGGCCTGCGGACTGAGCAGGATCATGGGCTGACTAAGATCGTGGCGCAGTAGATGGCGCGCGTGCCAGGCAAGCTGATTTGGCGTATGGCGTACAAAATAATTGGCACGGCAGCGCGCCCAGATGTGATGTAGCGCCACTTCATCAATATTTTCCATGCGCAGCAGCGCCAGCGCCTGTTTCTGATGGTGGCGCACGCGTTCACGCATGTCCGGTGTGCTCTGCACACCGCGTCGCAGCTGTTTTTCTGTGGCGAAATACAGCTCACGCAGCAGACTTTGCTTCCAGCTGTTCCAGAGTGTTTCATTGGTGGCACAGATATCGGCGACCGTGAGGCAGATGAGATAGCGCAGGCGATTCTCGGTCTGCACTTCGGCGGCGAACTGCTTAATCACTTCCGGGTCCTGAATATCGCGGCGCTGGGCGGTGACCGACATCAGCAGATGCTGGCGCACCAGCCAGGCAACGAGTTGCGTCTCACGCGAGTTGAGGCCATGCAGTTCGGCAAATTTGAGAATGTCTTCTGCGCCCAGCACCGAGTGGTCGCCACCGCGCCCTTTGGCGATATCGTGAAACAGAGCGGCAATGAAAATCAGCTCCGGGTGGCTCAGTCGCGGCCACAGTTCCACGCACAGTGGATGTTTCTGGCGTGTCTCTTCGTTGGCAAAACTTTCCAGCTTAAGCAGCACGCGCACGGTGTGCTCATCCACCGTGTAGGCATGAAACAGGTCAAACTGCATCTGGCCGACAATGTGTGACCACTGCGGCATATAGGCCCAGAGCACGCTATGGCGGTGCATAGGCAGCAGACCGCGTTTTACCATGCCGGGATGGCGCAACATGGCGAGGAAGAGTTCACGTGCTTCTGGGATATAGCACAGTGGCTGGGTTAGATGACGGCGCGCGTGGCGTAACTGGCGCAGCGTGGTGGAGTAAATGCCACTGATATCGCGGTTTCGCACCATCGTGTAAAACATGCGCAGAATGGCCTGCGGTTCGCGCATAAACAAGGTTTCGTCACGCAGGTCGATAAGCGTGCCGCGTAGCTGGAAGTCGTCGTCAATCGGGCGTGGTTTTTCATCGGCCGGCAGGGCGAGGATAGCTTCATCAAACAGCTGCAGTAACATCTGGTTAAGCTCGCCTACGCGGCGGGTAACGCGATAGAAATCCTTCATCATTTGTTCAACCGGCTCATTGCCTTCACCCTGGTAATCCAGGCGCTGGGCAACGCTCAGCTGGCGGTCAAACAGCAGACGGTTATCGTAGCGGTTAAGCTCCAGATGAAGGGCAAAGCGGATGCGCCACAAGAGCTGCTGGCATTCGTTAAGCTCGTTACGCTCGGCCTCGGTCAGAAAGCCAAAACCCACCATTTCATTAAGCGAGGTTGCACCGAAGTGGCGGCGCGCCACCCACTGTAAGGTGTGGATATCCCGCAAGCCGCCGGGGCTACTTTTAATGTCCGGCTCCAGGTTGTAGCTGGTGCCGTGATAGCGCTGGTGGCGTTCATTTTGTTCTTCGACTTTCGCGGCAAAGAATTTTTCTGACGGCCAGAAGCCATCGCTGAAAATATGTTTTTGCAGTTCCAGGAACAGGGCTACGTCGCCAATAATCAGGCGCGTTTCAATCAGGTTAGTGGCGATGGTGAGATCGGCCAGCCCTTCAAGCAGACACTCTTCGAGCGTGCGCACGCTATGGCCAACGTCAAGGCGCAGATCCCATAAAAGCGTAATCAATTCGCCGATTTTTTGTGCCTGATCTTCCGGCAGCGGGCGGCGACTCAACACCAGTACGTCGATATCGGACAAGGGATGTAGCTCGCCGCGTCCGTAGCCACCTACGGCGACCAGCGCCAGATCCGCCTCTTCACCAAAGCCGTAGTTAAGCCACAGGCGCTGGAGCAACTGGTCAATAAACTCCGTGCGTGCGCTAACCAGCTTCTCCGCTGTGATGCCGTCATCAAACGCCGTACCCAACCAGCGCTGGAAAGTAACAAGACGCTCGCGAATGGCCTCGACGTTGAGCGCATCGCAGCACCAGGCGTTGGGGTAATCGGGCTGACCAGGAAGGGAAGGGGTAGCGGTGTTTGGGTGCTGCTCAGGTAATGTTTGACTCATTCTCTGCCCGCAAAGTAAGAAAAAAGCCGGCTGGCGCCGGCTTTGTATTACTCGTTATGCGAAATCACGTTCGGGATGGTGTCATCTTTACGTAGCGTGAGTATTACGCAGCCGTTATCGGTCTCCACAATAGTATGCT
>JALAGK010000557.1 GCA_022712475.1 Enterobacteriaceae bacterium | reverse complement strand
GCACGCCTGATTCAGGACTGCATCCTCACCGACCCGCACGACGTGGAGCCAGGCACAACGTTTCTGCAACGCTATCTCCCTGCTACGCTGGAAATTGTTGAGAGAGGCTACGTCCTTTCACAGAAGCTGGAACACTACCGTGATGCCCAAACGCTTACTGAACGAAAAACGGAAATCCTACAGGCACTGCACTCCGCTTTTCTTCAGCAATACATTCAACTGCTGGAAAATGATGCGACGCACCTGAAAACCGAAATCAGCACGCTGGAGAAGCTGCTTAAAACCGATGGTTTTTTATAACCGAGCCAGTATCATCAGGGCGCAAGACAACACAAGAGAATACCGGTGAACGCGACTCCCCCAACTTTAGCCTCAACGCTGACCAATAAACTGTGGAAACGCGTTGTCATATTTCTGGTGCTGCTGGTAATTACCAGCGGCTTTGTGGATAGCGCGCTACTGCACGCCCAAAACCTCACCGCGATACCCACAAAAGAAAATAACCTCCAGGGTTCAATCTCCATCTTTTGCCTGGTGGGCGTGTTCACACTGTGGCGCACGTTTTTGTTTGACAGAAGCGCCTTCACCGCAGGCGTTGCAGCCGGCGCTGGCTGGCTGATACTGACCTCTGGCGATGCGCTGGCAACGCCTTTCTGGGCAGGCAGCATGGCGCTGGTCATTTATCTGATTCGCGCCCTGCCCGCGCTGGGCAAAATGCATGTCTGGTACATCATCCTCGGCGCGCTGGCTATTGTGGGCTATCGCGAAGCCTACGGTAGTCTGATTGATCATCCTTATTACCTGACCGCGCTCGGCATCTTCGCCATTATCACGGCCCGCCGCCGGGTGAAAATGTTCAGAAAGCTCGGCTCACGCCCGCAAACCAAATCTACTAACGCTCCGGCAAAAAAAGCCCCCGTTCAAACTGCCGTTTCGCAGCCACAGCCAAAGACCACGCCCGCACCGTTTGATGACGATATCGCCAAGCTGCAAGCGTTTCAAAACCTGCCGAGTGATATTAATAACGCCCTTGAAGGCATCATCAAATACGCCCGCCTGATTCAGGAATGCATGGTTAACGACCCGCGCGACGTAGAACCCGGCACAAAATTCCTGCAACGCTATTTACCGGTGGTGCGCGAGATTATTGAAAAAGGCCAGACGCTGTCTAAGCAGCTTGAAAAACACGGCAGCGAAAGCACACTACATGCCCGCAAAGTGGAAACGTTAAATGCGCTGCACCAGGCGTTTCGCCAGAAGCACGCACAGCTGCTGGAAAACGATGAAAGCGAACTGAACACCGACATGAGCACCGCTGAGAAAATGCTCAAAACCGACGGCTTTCTGTAAAACAGCCACCATCCGCGCGGCGCGCATTTAGCGCCAGCGCAATCACTTACCGCCCCAAAACCTAAACACAACGTCCGCAAGGCGGTATAGTAAGCAACAAATTAGCCGAACATTCGCACGCAATGACAGACATTACATCCGCAGACATCCAGCCAACACAGAGCCAACCCCAGTCGTTTTGCCCGATGCCCGGTGCTCGTAACCCGCATCTGCAAACCATGCTGCCGCGCGTAATTCGCCGCCGCGTGCAGTTCACACCGCACTGGCAGCGGCTGGATACGCCGGATGGAGACTTTGTGGACCTGGCGTGGAGCGAACCGCCGGAGCACGCGCGCCATAAGCCGCGCCTGGTGGTGTTTCACGGTCTGGAAGGCAGTTTGCACAGCCCTTATGCCCACGGGCTGATTCACGCGGCTCAACAGCGTGGCTGGCTCGGTGTGGTGATGCACTTTCGCGGCTGTAGCGGTGAGCCAAACCGCATGGGGCGCATCTATCACTCCGGTGAAACCGAAGACGCCAGCTTCTTTCTGGACTGGCTTGGCAAAACTTACGGCCAGGCACCGACTGCCGCCGTCGGGTTTTCTCTTGGAGGCAATATGCTGGCCTGCCTGATGGCGCGCCAGGGCCGGTCGTGTGGCCTTAACGCTGGCGTGGTGGTCTCTGCGCCACTCATGCTGGAACACTGCTGTTATCACATGGAAAAGGGCTTCTCGCGCTTTTACCAGCACTACCTGCTGAACCTGCTTAAAGGCAACGCCAGCCGCAAGCTCAAAGCCTGGCCGGGTTCACTACCGGTGCTACCGGAACAGCTTAAGCGCATTCGCCGCATTCGTGATTTCGATAACCTGATCACCGCCAAAATCCATGGTTTTCGCGATGCCATTGATTATTACCGCCAGTGCAGCGCGCTGCCGATGCTGCCCGATATCACAACGCCAACGCTGATTATTCACGCCAAAGACGATCCGTTTATGGATAGTCACGTCATTCCTGATCTGGCCCAGCTACCTGCCAACATTGAGTACCAGCTTACCGAGCATGGTGGCCACGTTGGGTTTGTCGGCGGTACGCTGCGCCGCCCGCAGATGTGGCTGGAACAGCGCATTCCCGACTGGCTGAGCCAGTTCCTGGAGCCAAACGCATGATTATTCCGTGGCAGGACATTCCTCCAGAGACGCTGGACAACCTGATCGAAACCTTCGTACTGCGCGAAGGCACAGACTATGGCGAAAGCGAGCGTTCACTGGCGCAAAAGGTGGAGGACGTTAAAAGACAGCTTCAGCGCGGTGAGGCGGTCGTGGTATGGTCAGAACTGCATGAAACGGTCAACATTATGCCCCGTTCACAGTTCCACGAGTGAGGGCGGCTGTCGGCTATACTTGCGCGATAACAACAAAAGTCACAAGCCTCTGTCCTTTGTTACTCATGGAGTTGTGAAGCTATGTCAGCCAGACACCCGGTCATCGCCGTTACCGGTTCCAGCGGCGCAGGAACCACCACCACCAGCCTCGCCTTTCGCAAAATCTTTGCCCAACTCGGCCTGCACGCCGCAGAAGTCGAAGGCGACAGCTTTCACCGCTACACGCGCCCGGAAATGGACATGGAAATCCGCAAAGCGCGCGATCTTGGTCGGCACATCAGCTACTTTGGCCCCGATGCTAATGACTTTGGCCTTCTGCAGGATACCTTTATGGAATACGGTAAAAGCGGTAGCGGCCAGTCGCGTAAATACCTGCATACCTACGACGAAGCCGTCCCCTGGAACCAGGTGCCCGGAACCTTCACACCGTGGCAGCCGTTGCCAGAGCCAACCGACGTCCTGTTCTATGAAGGGCTGCACGGCGGCGTCGTCACGCCACAGCACGACGTTGCACAGCATGTGGACCTGCTGGTAGGCGTGGTGCCTATCGTCAACCTGGAGTGGATACAGAAGCTGGTGCGCGACATGAGCGAGCGCGGGCACTCGCGCGAAGCGGTCATGGACTCGGTGGTACGCTCGATGGAAGATTACATTAACTACATCACGCCGCAGTTCTCACGTACCCATATTAACTTCCAGCGCGTGCCAACAGTGGACACCTCCAACCCGTTTGCGGCCAAAACCATCCCTTCACTGGATGAAAGCTTTGTCGTTATCCATTTCCGCAACCTGGAAAATATCGACTTCCCGTGGTTGCTGGCTATGCTGCAAGGCTCCTTTATCTCACACATCAACACTTTGGTGGTGCCTGGCGGCAAAATGGGGCTGGCGATGGAGCTGATTATGCTGCCGCTGGTCAAAAGGCTGATGGAAGGCCGAAAGATTGAATAGCGCCCCACCAACGGCCGCCATAAAAAAAGCACAGCCTGGTTATGCATTTTTTCTAAGAGGCCCGAATTATCGGGCCTTTTTCTTCTTTGCAGACTAACTGCGCCATTCCTTGCGACTGAAACGCATGAATTTACAGTACGGAGATGCAGGCCCCGATGAAATCGGCAATCCCAGGACCGAAAGACAAATTCATGCCGCTTCGGATGAACACGTGAGAGTGATCGGGCTGGTAGAGACATACATCGTGATTGAAGCGCACAGGCTCACAGTGCGGGGTTGCTGACCTCCGCTGAAATCGGCGAACCGGAGGCCGGAAAACAAGGTCAGCCCGCCATGAATGGCGGGCCAGGCGACAAAATTGCCGGGAGCAATTTTGAACAATGCCGCAGGCGTTGTCCCCGTAGGGGCGAGGCCCAGGGAGGGGCCGAGTAAACAGGGTGGCGAGCCGAGCCGGCCGCAGGCGCAGCGCCGGGAGGTGAGCGCACTGCCCCAAGGGCGGCGATTTTGTTGCGGGGCCGCCGGAGATTGCATAGGGCTGCGGTAGCCCTCTTTGCCCGTTCACCGCAAATGAAGCTACATTGGTAGCCGGGCTTCACGTGAACAGAATATTCCACTTAATCGGCAACAGCCCGATTGTGAACGGAACACCCACTGAACGTTAACTCACGAGAATCAGACACTCTGGCTACCGTTTATCATCTCATAAGAGTGCGTAATCTCCGCCGCTTTACCCAGCATCAGCGCCACCGAGCAGTATTTCTCCGCTGACAAGTCCACCGCACGCGCCACGGCGCTGTCTTTGAGATCCGGGCCGGTAACAATAAAGTGCAGATTAATACGGGTAAACATCCTGGGTGGCTCTTCCCGGCGCTCAGAAGTTAGCTTCACTTCACAATCCGTCACGCTATAACGTCCTTTTTGCAAAATGGACACCACATCGATTGCGCTACAACTCCCTGCTGCCATCAGCACCATCTCCATCGGGCTTGGCGCTTTATCGCCTGAGTTGCCGTCCATCAGCACCTGATGTCCGGAGGCTGATTCGCCCAGAAAAGTCAGTCCTTCTACCCACTTCACTCGTGCCTGCATTTTAAACACTCCAGTAGCTTCTCAATCCCCACAGAGTATGCGCCTTGATGAAAACTGGCAACAGAAGGCGACATGGGTCAAGCTGAAACGAGACAATAGAAGACACCTGGAAAAAGCTATGCTAAAACAAGACCGTTATTTATTCGTAGTAGTGAAGTTCACAATTAGGCAAAACTTTACTGATTACAGGCCTTTCTGACGCCATTTGCAGGCCGGAACAAACATGATTACAACGCCTGGGTCAAATGGCCGTCGTATATAACTGAGGATAACCGCGCATGGTGCTTGGCAAACCGCAAACAGATCCAACTCTCGAATGGTTTTTGTCTCATTGCCACATTCACAAGTATCCATCGAAGAGCACACTGATTCATCAGGGTGAGAAAGCTGAGACGCTGTATTATATCGTGAAAGGATCCGTTGCTGTCCTGATTAAGGATGAAGAGGGTAAAGAAATGATCCTCTCCTACCTCAACCAGGGAGATTTTATTGGCGAGCTTGGCCTGTTTGAAGAAGGCCAGGAGCGCAGTGCCTGGGTGCGTGCTAAAGCGGCCTGTGAAGTGGCTGAAATTTCCTACAAGAAATTCCGCCAGCTAATCCAGGTCAACCCGGATATCCTTATGCGCCTGTCCTCACAGATGGCTCGCCGTCTGCAGGTCACTTCAGAGAAAGTCGGTAACCTCGCCTTCCTTGATGTGACTGGCCGTATCGCCCAGACGTTACTGAATCTGGCTAAACAGCCTGATGCCATGACGCACCCGGACGGCATGCAGATAAAAATCACACGCCAGGAAATCGGCCAGATTGTGGGCTGTTCACGCGAAACGGTAGGCCGTATCCTGAAGATGCTGGAAGATCAGAACCTGATCTCCGCACACGGTAAAACTATCGTCGTCTACGGCACGCGTTAATCTGCTGCGAGCGGCGTGTTCCTGTAACACGCCGTTTTTGTTTTTGCCGTATCGCTATGTGGCGCCGACTGATTTACCACCCGGAAGTGAACTACGCGCTGCGCCAGACGCTGGTGCTGTGTCTGCCGGTTATGGTTGGTCTTGTTCTCGGTAACCTTAAATTCGGCCTGCTGTTCTCCCTCGTTCCCGCTTGCTGCAACATTGCCGGTCTCGACACGCCCCATAAACGTTTCTTTAAACGCCTGATTGTTGGCGGCAGTCTGTTTGCATTCAGTAGCCTCACGGTGCAGCTTTTGCTGCGCGAAGCGGTGCCACTGCCGGTTATTCTGCTGTCGATGGCACTGCTGCTTGGCATCACGGCAGAAATCAGCGCCCTGCATGCGCGCCTGCTCCCAGCCTCATTGATTGCCGCCATTTTTACATTAAGCCTTGCGGGCAATATGCCCATGTGGATGCCTATCATACTCTATACGCTCGGCACCATATGGTATGGGCTATTTAACTGGTTCTGGCTGTGGCTATGGCGCGAACAACCACTACGTGAAACGCTCAGTTTGTTCTATCGTGAGCTGGCAGACTACTGCGAAGCCAAATACAGCCTGCTGACCCAACATATCGATCCGGAAACCGCACTACCGCCATTACTGACGCGCCAGCAAAAAGTGGTCGACCTCATTGGTCAGTGTTATCAACAACTGCACATGCTGTCTACCAGCAGCCATCAAAGCGACTACAAACGTCTACTACGCGTCTTTCAGATGGGACTGGATTTGCAAGAACATATCTCCGTCAGCCTAAACCTGCCCGAAGAAGTGCAAAAGTTGGTCGAGCAAAGCCACGCCGAGGCGGTTATCCGCTGGAACGCACTGACCGTTGCCGCGCGCCTGCGCACGCTATCAGACGATATCCTTTATCACCGCTATCCGAGCCGCTTCAGCATGGAGAAACCCCTCTCGTCGCTGGAAAAGATTGCCCACCAGCACCCGGACAACCCGGTCGGCCAGTTCTGTTACGATCACTTTATCCGCATCGCTCGCGTGCTGCGCACCCAGCGCCCGCTTTACGTGCGTGACCTGATGGCAGACCGCCAGCGCCGCCAGCCTCTGCTGATGGCGCTGAAAAGCTATCTGTCGTTGAAATCGGCTGCGCTTCGCAACGCCGCTCGCCTTGGCGTGATGCTGGCCGGAGCCAGCGTATTGGGTGGCGCGCTGCACCTGCCTAAACCGTGGTGGATACTGATGACCATCATGTTCGTCACGCAAAACGGCTATGGGGCTACGCGAGTGCGCATCCTACACCGTGCTGGCGGTACGCTGGCTGGCCTTCTGGTTGCTGCCGGTACCCTACATTTTCATGTCCCGGAAGGTTATACGCTGCTGGGGATGCTCTTCATTACGCTGGTAAGCTACCTGATTATTCGCAAAAGCTACGGCTGGGCCACCATTGGCTTTACCGTCACGGCAGTTTATACACTACAACTGTTGTCGCTTAACGGTGAAGCGCTAATTATGACGCGGCTTATCGACACCTTACTCGGCTGCCTGATAGCCTTCGGTGGCATGGTATGGCTGTGGCCGCAGTGGCAAAGCGGGCTGCTGCGCCAGAACGCTCACGACGCGCTGGAGAAAGACCAGAACGCCATTCGCCTGATACTTGCTCCCGACCCACAACCCGGCCCACTGGCTTACGAGCGTATGCAGGTCAACCAGGCACATAACGCGCTATACAACTCATTAAATCAGGCCATGCAGGAGCCTGGTTTTAACAGCCGCTATCTGTCAGATATGAAGCTGTGGGTGACCCACAGCCAGTATATTGTGGAGCACATCAATGCGATGACCACATTTGCGCGGGAACATAATATGTTAACGCCCGACCTTGCACAGCGCTGGCTTCAGGCCTGTGAAATCGCCATTCAACGCTGCCAGCAACGCCTGGAGTACGATACGCCAGGCGAGTCGGGGGACATCAGTATTCTTGAAGCGCCCGATGCACTGGTAAACGGCCCACTCAGCCGCATCGAGCAGCATCTAAAGCGGATCCTTGGACACCTTAGCGCCATGCACACTATTTCGTCCGTGGCCTGGCGCCAGCGCCCGCATCACGGCATCTGGCTTAGCCGCCAGCTGCGCCGTGCCGACGATTAGCCCTTCACCATCTGTGCCACGGCGTTTGCAAAGCGCGTCATGCCTTCGTCGATATCAGCGCTGTCCACCACCAGCGATGGCGCAAAGCGCAGTACATCCGGTCCGGCGTTCAGTACCATCACGCCAGACTGAGCCGCAGCGTCGAGCAGATCGCGTGCGCGCCCCTTGTAGTGCGGCTTCAGCTCCGCGCCAATCAACAACCCCATACCGCGGATATCGCTGAACACATCATACTGCTCGTCAATACGTTGAAGATGCGCCACAAACTGCTCACGCTTGCTGTTAACGCCTTTTAGCACCTCAGACGTATTGATGATATCGAATGCAGCTTCCGCCACCGCACAGGCCAGCGGGTTCCCACCGTAGGTAGAGCCGTGAGATCCAGCGTGAAAGGCGCTTGCCACCTCATTTGTAGTCAGCATTGCGCTTACAGGGAAACCACCGCCCAGCGCTTTCGCACTGGTGAGAATATCCGGCGTGACGCCGTAGTACATATACGCGAACAAATCGCCGGTGCGCCCCATTCCACACTGCACTTCATCAAACACCAACAGCGCCTGGTGCTGGTCACACAACGCACGCAGCCCCTGCAAAAATGCTGTCGTGGCCGCCGTCACGCCACCTTCACCCTGGATAGGTTCAACCACAACAGCACAGGTGTGGTCATCCATCACCGCCTTAACGGCATGCAGGTCGTTAAACGGCACATGGACGATATCGGCAGGCTTTGGTCCAAAGCCATCGGAGTATTTCGGCTGGCCGCCTACAGAGACCGTAAACAGCGAACGCCCATGAAAAGCATTATGAAAGGCAATAATTTTGGTTTTATATGGACTGTGGCGCGTGACAGCATAGTGGCGCGCCAGTTTGAAGGCTGTTTCGTTGGCTTCAGTGCCGGAGTTCATAAACACCACACGCTCAGCAAAAGTCGCGGCAGTAAGCTTGCGTCCCAGGCGCAGCGCAGGTTCGTTGGTAAACACATTACTGACATGCCATAGGGTTTCGCCCTGCGCTTTCAGCGCGTCAACCAGCGCAGGATGGCAATGGCCAAGCGCCGTTACCGCAATGCCGCCTGCAAAATCAACGTACTCTTTGCCCTGCTGATCCCAGACTCGGCTACCTTTGCCCCTTACCGGTATAAACTGTGCCGGTGCATAAATCGGCACAATAACGT
>JALAGK010000058.1 GCA_022712475.1 Enterobacteriaceae bacterium | reverse complement strand
GTGGTTACCTGCACCCACACTGTCACCCAGGGTGTTCTGGATGGTCAGGTTTTGCAGTTGCAGCCCATTGTTTTGTGACCAGACGGCAGCGGAGCACAGTATGCCCACACTGGCGCTGCGCTGTCTCTGGCAGCTGTCAAACATATACCATGCCGGTTTACCCGGCATATATTTACCGGATGGATTGACTGTATGGCGCCAGGTCGTGAGGTCCATTTCGGAATCCAGCGCAAGACCGATTTTTACATCGGCTGGCTGTGCGCCCGTGCCGTACAGCGTAATGCTGTTAGAGGCAGCCGGAATGTATACGGTACCTTCATAGTCGCCTGGCAGTACTGCAATGTACTGACGCTGGCTGGCGTGCTTAATGATAGCGGCATCCACTGCGGCCTGGATACTGGTGTGGGTCACGCCCTGAGCGTTGGCCGGGCCAACGACAAAGTCTGGCTGCTGTGGCAGGTTCACGGAGGCCGGACGCCAGGGCTGGGCATCAGGCGCCATGGACGCAAACCAGTGCTGAGCGGTGAAATTGCTGGCTTCAGCCGCAGAGAGAACCGGGCGAGATTCACTGCCCGGCGCTTGTTGGTCGGAAACCGAATGGGATGAGGAAGAGCTACAGGCAGTCAGCGTTGTACCCAGCGCGAGTGCCAGCGCCAGGCGGGTAAACGAAGATGTTTTCAAGGGGGCTCCTTGCTTACAAGTTACAGGTTGATGCGTTAGCGACGTCCATCTGCTTTCCTGTAAGACAGGAAGGTCTGTGGCAGCTGACGCGGGCATGATCCTCAGAGACCTGCTTTGTAACCTAACTTGAGCGAAACGGGAAGCCGATTTTTACCATCGACTTCCGCGTGGGAGGAGATTAGCTAAAACGGGCGGTTAACGTGGCGCTGGCAAGGCGATGGAAGTGGACGTTAAAACCTACCATCGCGCCGCTGGCGTTGGCGTCAACATCGATACTTTCCACATCCAGCGCATGCACGGTAAAGATATAGCGGTGGCTCTCGCCTTTGGGCGGCGCTGCTCCGCCGTAGCCTGCGCGGCCAAAGTCGGTACGCGTCTGTATTGCACCGTCTGGCAGGGCCGCCAGGCCAGAGCCAGCGCCCTGGGGAAGTACGCGGGTGTCCGCAGGCAGGTTGGCGACAATCCAGTGCCACCAGCCTGAGCCGGTGGGGGCATCGGGATCGTAACAGGTGACAACAAAACTTTTGGTGCCGGCCGGCACATCATCCCAGGCAAGATGGGGCGAAATATTCTCTCCCTCATAGCCCATACCGTTAAAAACCTGGCGCGCAGGCAGTTTGTCACCATCCTTAAAATCGTTGCTGATGAGCAGCATTATGCCTCCTTTTAGTGTTTCAGTAGTTTGAGGATGTCTTGCGCAGCCGCTGCAGAAGAGGCGGGGTTTTGCCCGGTCACAAGATGGCCGTCAACAACCGAATATACGCCCCAGTCATCCGTACTTTCAAACAGGCCGCCTGCCTGTTTTAGCGCATTTTCTACCAGAAAGGGAACCACCTTCGTTAGCCCAACGGCCTCCTCTTCGCTGTTGGTAAAGCCCGTAACACGTTTACCCTGCACCAGCGGTGTGCCGTCTGGCTGGTGAACAAGTCGCAGTACACCCGGTGCGTGGCACACGGCGCCAACGGGCTTACCCGCCGCCCAGCATGTTTCAATCAGGGCAATAGAATGGGCGTCCTGCGCCAGATCCCACAGCGGGCCGTGACCACCCGGATAGAACACCGCGTCGAAATCGTCGGCGCTGATATCGCTGAGCTTGCGGGTGTTGGCAAGAAGACGTTGGGCGTCAGTATCGGCGCGAAAGCGCTCGGTGTCTTTGGTTTGTGCGTCCGGCGCGTCGCTTACCGGGTCCAGCGGCGGCTGGCCGCCTTTGGGGGAGGCGAGGGTAATGTTAAGCCCGGCATCGTGAAAGACATAATAAGGAGCGGCAAACTCTTCAAGCCAGAATCCGGTTTTCTTGCCAGTATTGCCAAGCTGGTCGTGCGAGGTTAACACCATAAGAATATTCATTGCTTGCTCCTGTTTGTGGCCGTTATGCCCCGAAGTGTAGTGCATCACCTTCGGGGCTGCCGCGCATTCAGGTCTGGAATAATTCCGGTTTTTGCAGCGCGCGGGCGAGCGCATCGGTGAGGCGGTGAAGCTGTTCAGGCGTGATGATGTACGGTGGCATCAGGTAGAGCAGGCGGCCAAACGGACGTATCCAGACGCCAGATTCGACAAAAAAGCGCTGAATGGCTGCCATATTGACCGGCGCGCGGCTTTCCACTACACCGATTGCCCCCAATACGCGTACGTCTGCCACCTGTGGATGTTCACGCAGTGGCAGCAAAGCGTCACGCAGTTGGGTTTCGATTGCTAACACCTGGCCCTGCCAGTGGCCTTCTGCCAGAAGCGCCAGGCTTTCGCTTGCCACCGCGCAGGCCAGCGGGTTGCCCATAAAAGTCGGCCCGTGCATAAAGCAGCCGGCTTCGCCGTTGCTGATGGTATCAGCCACTTCACGGGTAGTCAGTGTGGCAGACAACGTCATGGTGCCACCGGTCAGTGCTTTGCCAAGGCACAAAATATCCGGCGTGATACCCGCGTGTTGACAGGCAAACAGCTTGCCTGTACGGCCAAAGCCGGTAGCGATTTCATCGGCAATCAGCAAAATGCCTTCTCTGTCACACATGCGGCGAATACGCCGCAGCCATTGCGGGTGGTACATGCGCATCCCGCCTGCCCCCTGAACGATGGGCTCAAGGATAACGGCAGCAATTTCATGACGATGGGCCGCCATCAGGCGGGCAAAGGGGATGATATCGCGCTCGTCCCACTCGCCGTCAAAACGGCTGGTGGGGGCTGGGGCAAACAGGTTATCCGGCAGATAACCCCGCCACAGGCTGTGCATGGAGTTATCCGGATCGCACACTGACATTGCCCCAAAGGTATCACCGTGGTAACCGTTGCGCAGCGTCAGAAAGCGCTGGCGTGGCTCGCTACGCGCCTGCCAGTATTGCAACGCCATCTTCATTGCCACTTCCACCGCCACTGAGCCGGAGTCGGCCAGAAAAACGCATTCCAGCGCCTGAGGTGTCATTTCCACCAGCCGTCGGCACAGATCCACGGCGGGCTGATGCGTTATGCCGCCAAACATCACGTGCGCCATACGTCCGGCCTGCTGTTGCAATGCACTAACCAGGCGTGGATGGCCGTAGCCATGAATGGCGGCCCACCAGGAGGACATGCCGTCTACCAGCGTTTCGCCGCTGTCGAGCGTTAGCTCGCAGCCAGAAGCGCGGGCGACCGGGTAAACCGGCAACGGTTGGGTCATGGAAGTGTAAGGGTGCCAGATGTGTTGACGGTCGAACGTTAAATCGGCAGGGGTCATAGCGTGACTTGTAAACCATTATCAAAACATTTAGGTTTACGAGTATAACCACAAACCGAAATGAACAACACTTTTTGAGGATGCTATGGCCCACTGGACAATGTCGCAGGTTACCGCTCTGTTTGAAAAACCGCTGCTGGAGCTGCTGTTTGAGGCGCAAGTCGTGCACCGTCAGCACTTTGACCCGCAGCAGGTTCAGGTTAGCACGCTGCTGTCGATAAAGACCGGCGCCTGCCCGGAAGACTGCAAATACTGCCCCCAGAGCGCACGCTATAAAACGGGACTGGAATCTGAAAAGCTCATGGAAGTAGAGCAGGTGTTGGACTCCGCACGCAAGGCGCGGGCGGCAGGCTCTACCCGTTTTTGCATGGGTGCGGCCTGGAAGAATCCGAGCGAGCGCGACATGCCGTACCTTGAGCAAATGGTACAGGGCGTGAAGGCGCTGGGGCTGGAAACCTGTATGACGCTCGGCACGCTCAGCGATACCCAGGCGCAGCGTCTGGCAAACTCCGGCCTTGATTACTACAACCACAACCTCGACACCTCGCCGGAATTCTACGGCAACATTATCACCACCCGCAGTTATCAGGAGCGTCTCGATACGCTCGATAAGGTACGTGACGCCGGGATTAAGGTTTGCTCTGGCGGTATTGTTGGGCTGGGAGAAACGGTTAAAGACCGGGCCGGGCTGCTGTTACAACTTGCTAACCTGCCCACACCACCGGAAAGCGTGCCGATTAATATGCTGGTGAAGGTCAAAGGCACGCCGCTTGCTGACAATGACGATGTTGATCCGTTTGACTTTATCCGCACTATCGCCGTGGCGCGCATTATGATGCCGCGCTCTTACGTACGTCTGTCCGCCGGACGTGAGCAGATGAACGAGCAGACCCAGGCCATGTGCTTTATGGCAGGGGCAAATTCAATTTTCTACGGCTGCAAGCTGTTGACCACCCCGAATCCGGAAGAAGACAAAGACCTGGTACTGTTTCGCAAACTGGGTCTTAACCCACAGCAGCATGCGGTGGAAAACGGTGACAACGAGCAGCAGGCACAGCTCGCGCGTCAGTTGATGGAGTCTGACAACAGCCAGTTTTACAACGCGGCGGCGCTATGAGCTGGCAGCAGCGCATTGATACGGCACTTGCCGCGCGGCGCGCCAGTCAAACGCTGCGCGGGCGTAACGCAGTAACGCAGGGCTGTGGCCGCTGGCTTGAGCGAGAGGGGCAGCGCTGGCGCAATTTCTCCAGCAACGACTATCTGGCCTTAAGTCAGCACCCCGCGGTGGTATCTGCCTGGCAGGACGGTGCGCGGCGCTACGGTGTTGGCAGCGGTGGCTCCGGCCATATTACCGGTTACAGTGAGGCACACCAGCACCTTGAGCAACAGCTGGCGCTGTGGTTGGGGTATCCGCGTGCGCTGCTGTTTATTTCCGGCTTTGCGGCTAATCATGCCGTTATCAGCGCGCTGGCGCAGTCTGATGACATGCTCATTGCCGACAGGCTCAGCCACGCCTCGCTGCTGGAAGCTGCAAGCCAGAGTCCGGCACAGTTACGCCGTTTTGCGCACAATGATACGGCGGCGCTACAGCGGCTGCTGACAAAGCCCTGCTGTGGACAGCGGCTGGTCATTACCGAAGGCGTGTTCAGTATGGACGGAGACAGCGCACCGCTGGCAGACATTATGGATGCCGCGCATCAGGCAGGTGCCTGGCTGATGGTCGATGACGCGCACGGTGCGGGCGTCATCGGTGAGGGCGGACGTGGTAGCTGCGCGCAGGCACAGCGGCGCCCGGAGCTGCTGGTAGTCACCTTCGGTAAAGCTTTTGGCGTGAGCGGGGCCGCAGTGCTGTGTAGCGAGCCATTGGCGGATTATTTGCTGCAGTTTGCCCGCCACCTGATTTACAGCACTGCCATGCCGCCTGCGCAGGCGATGGCGGTGAGCGCGGCGCTGAAGATTATCGCCAGCGACGAAGGTGAGAGGTTACGCGTGCGCTTGCGCAGGCATATCGAGCGTTTCAGGCAGGGCGCTGGCGAATTACCGCTGCAACTGACGGATTCCAGCACCGCGATTCAGCCGCTGATTGTTGGCGACAATGAGGCGGCGCTGTCCCTGGCGCAGCGTTTGCGCGAGCGCGGCTTCTGGGTGAACGCTATTCGCCCGCCCACAGTGCCACCTGGCACCGCACGCCTGCGCCTGACGCTCAGCGCCGTGCACCAGGAGGAGGATATCGACGCGTTGCTGGAGGTGCTGCATGGCATCAGTAAATAAATCTGCCGTGGCTGCCGCATTTGGGCGTGCCGCGGGTAGCTACGATCGTTTTGCCGAGCTTCAGCGTCTGAGTGGTGAAGCGTTGCTCAAGCGTATCGAGCACCTTGAGGCGCAGTCGGTGCTGGATGCGGGCTGCGGCACGGGCGCATTTAGTCGTCGCTGGTGTGAGGCGGGTTGTCGGGTGACAGCGCTCGATTTGTCTGAGGAGATGTTGGCGCAGGCGCGACTAAACGAGGCGGCACAAGCGTATATTTGCGGCGATATTGAAGCCTTACCTCTCCCGGATGCGAGCGTTGATCTGGTCTGGAGCAATCTTGCGGTGCAGTGGTGCAGCGACCTGAGCCTCGGCCTGCGCGAGCTTTTACGTGTGACGCGCCCGGGCGGGCATGTGGCTTTCAGCACGCTGTGCGACGGTTCGTTGCCTGAGGTTCACCAGGCCTGGCAGGTGGTGGATTCACGCCCGCACGTCAACCGTTTTTTAAACGAGCGCCAGATTATCGACGCTACTGCCGGGCAACTGTTGGATTATCACTGTGAAACGTTAACACTGTATTTTGCCGATGCACATAGCGCCATGCGCTCGCTCAAGGGCATTGGCGCTACCCATTTACACCACGGGCGTGGTAGTGGCCTGCTGACTCGCGGTCAGCTACAGGCATTGAGCCTTGCCTGGCCGCAGTATCAGGGAGCCTATCCTCTGAGCTATAACCTGTTTTACGGAGTGCTGAAACGTGACTAAACGCTGGTTTGTGACCGGAACGGATACCGAGGTCGGAAAAACGGTTGCGAGTTGTGCGCTGTTGCAGGCTGCGCGGCTTACGGGATATCGCACCGCAGGCTACAAGCCCGTTGCTTCGGGCAGCGAGATGACGCCAGAGGGGATACGCAACAGCGACGCGCTGGCGCTACAGCGCAACAGTAGTGTAGCGCTGCGCTACGAGCAGGTTAATCCACTCACCTTTCTGGAGCCAACCTCGCCGCATATTGTGAGCGCCGAAGAGCGGCGGCCCATTGAATTTGCCACGCTTAGCGCTGGGCTGCGCGCACTGGAAGAACGGGCTGACTGGGTACAGGTAGAAGGGGCAGGGGGATGGTTTACGCCGCTTTCAGCACATCATACTTTCGCCGACTGGGTAGTACGTGAGCGCCTGCCGGTGATACTGGTTGTGGGAATTAAACTGGGGTGTATCAACCATGCGCTTCTGACTGCACAGGCGGTACAGGCAAGTGGGTTACGGTTAGCAGGCTGGATTGCTAACGATATCACGCTGCCGGGGCGCCGCCACCGCGAATACCTTGCCACACTTCAGGCGCTACTACCCGCGCCGCTTCTGGGCGAGATCCCACATATTGATAACGCAGAAACGGCCCAGGATCTCGGGCGTTATCTGTCGCTTCCTGTCCTCAGCCAGACCTGACTGGCGTTATCCCCCGGCACACCCGGTGCCGGGGGGCATAATTAATCTGAAAGCCAGCGCGACCGTCAGTGCCGTGCAGGTTGCCTTGTTCATACGCGTGAGGCCCTCTGTCGCAACCTCGGCGCGGGTTATAGGTTAGCGTTGCAGCTGCACGTGCACAGACTCGTGCTTTTACGGTTTTGTGTGTTTTGTGAGCTGCGTCATAACGAAAAGCGCAGACAGAAAAAGCTAAAAAAAAGAGCCAAAAGTTTTTTTTACGTCGGTATGTCTGATTTTACTATTTTGGCGGGCGCGGCTTGTATCAGGGGTTCGGTGGACTTATCCACTATTC
>JALAGK010000556.1 GCA_022712475.1 Enterobacteriaceae bacterium | reverse complement strand
TGCGCCATCGTTATCTTCCCGCTGCGCACCAGCGTCTGTTCAATGGTGTCAATGCTTAGCCAGACGGCATAAAGTTTACTTGGCATCAAACGACTCATTGTGGATTTCCCCCCCCCCCGGCAGGCCACCCATTATAATCAGCATTTATCTTCCTTACGGTTTGTCACTTGCCGGGCATTGTAACGTGTTGTGTTTCTCCACGCGGAAACGAAGGATAGTGGTACTGACCAGGCCGTTTGTGCACGGTATATCTGGCGCACAAACGGCATCACTTAAAACTTCAATTCAGCTTCAAAACCCACCGAATAGGCCGGAGAACTGCGGGGTGCGTCGTCTGAGGAGGATGCGCGAAAACGTCGCGCAGGCAGAAATGCTCCCGCAATAAGTTCGGTACGCAGATTTTTGGTGACATCTACCCCCCAAACCAGGTCCACACCATCGCCTAACCTGTGGGTTGAGCGTTGGTCATAGCGCGATTTCAGTTCCGGGTCGTGCGCTTTAAGTTCATCCATTCTCGTCTGGCGATAGTGGTGATATACCAGTTCAATATCGGCGTCAGGGGTGATATCCATCCCGATGGAGGCGGTAAACACCTGCAGGTTCGCAAGCTCCGGTGCCAGCGTGTTGCCATAAATATTAAATTTGGTGCCCCCTGCAAAACTTGCCTCGTTTGACTGAAGACCCGTCTGGCGATAGTGCTTGCTGGCCAGTGCATAGCCCAGCGTCAACCGAGGGCGTAGCGGACTGTCAAAGACCCAGGTTGCGCCTGTGTCAACCACGTAGCCCTGGTGACGCTTTCCGGTACTGTCACCGGACATCATTCCCAGCTCAGCCCAGTGCCGCAGGCCTTTCTCGGGTGTGCTATGTGAGCGCAAGCCGTAATGCACCTGGCGATAACCCTCATTGCGAGTATTTTTACTGGACGCCAGATAACCGCCTACCTGCCAGTCTTTGTCCATTTTAAAACGCAACAGCGTTGCCAGCGTTGATTTCTTGCTGCTGTTACGTGAGCCTCGATCGAGAAGATCTTTTTGCATGTAATTGACGCGCGCGCCCATCACATCCGCCTGCCAACGCCCTTGCTTCCAGCGGGCAAGCAGGCCATCCATATTCTCATCAAACAGCCACTCACGTACATCGCGATACAGCCAGCGCCCCATACGCAGGTCGGTATTAAGCGCATCAGCATCAATCCCGATGTAGGCCTGGGTTAAATCCAGTTTTGTTTTGTTCACGGAGGGTTCGCCAGATTTACGCGTGGTTTTATCGGTGAGCTCCAACTCCACCGCACCGTACACTGGCCTTTCTTTCGCCACGTCAACTCGAAAACGCGCCAGCGGTTCAAGCTCCAGCTCGTTTTCTCGCTTTTCACCTTTGCGCAGCGATTTATTACGCAGTGACCAGGCCTCCATTTTTAGCGTGGTGTGAAATTTCAACAGCGCCTCCTCTGCCTGAGCGTCTGACTTTGGAGAAGCATCACTCGCATTAGCTATTATCGGCACCAGCAAAAGGCTCAAACCAAACGGCCAGATGCGCGTGGGGTAACGCGTTACAGTACGACTTCCTGTCATGAAAAGGACTCCATTAACTTTTCACAGCTATCAAGCAGCGGTGCAGTGGTATGTGTGAGTGTGGTAAAACGGGTGCTCAGAAAAATGTGTCTTGCCAGCGACAACGCACGAAACATCTGTACGTCAGCGGCCTTAACATCTTCACAGGCCGAAAGCCAGGCTTCACAAAAGGCGCTTTCATGCAGTGCAAATGCCTGTAGCTCGCCGTGCTGACGTAGCGCCAGTTCACTGACGTGCGCCAGGTAGTTACCGGCATCCAGCGCGGCTGGGCCAACACAGCACAAATCAAAATCCAGCAATGTCAGCTGGCGTGGGTTATCGGTATTCACCAGAACCTGGTCGGGATAAAAATCCCGATGTAGTGCACGCTGCGGCGTACCGCTAAGTCGTGCAGCCAGCGCGTTGCAGGCGTTTAGCAGCGCCGTAAGACGGCATTGCCAGGCAGGATAACGTTCCGCGACCTGGTGAAAACCCTGCTCCAGCACCCGCAATTCGTCATTCAACGTCCAGCGCCGTGTACCCACGGCGTGGCGTAATCCCGCACTGTGTTGTAAGGCAGCCAACGCTAAGCCCGCATCAGTACCCGATGCCATCAGCGCATCGCCTTTGATGTTTGCCTGCAAATAGGCGGTCATCGTAATACCTGCAACCTGCCGCTGGAGCCACAACTTCTGTGGTGCAAGCATGGCGAGTGGTTCCGGTACGCTAACCGGTTGCCCTGTGCCAAAACCGTCCTGCCACAGCGCCTGCTGGCAGGCAAACGCGTGACGGTCAAGCCCCTTTTCCCGGTATTTACCGAGCACTGTCCACAGCGCACCGGCACCGGTATCCAGACAGTACGCGATGAGCGCGCGTCGCCCAGGCTTATGGCGCAGTAAACTTGCTTTAACCAGCGTTGCTCCAGGGGCAAGGCCCAGAGCGAGTTTGAGAGGGGCCTCCAGAGAAGGTGATGCGGTGAGTTCCGTCAGCCGATTTTGCCAGTCAGCGGCATTTTGCGATGCGGCTTTGCAAAGCTGCTCAACGCGTGTCAGTAGACGTTCTATCCGCTGCGGCCAGTCGGTTGCGCGCTGGCGAAACGGCTCAGTGGCGAGGCACAGTAACCCCTGCACGATGTACCATTCCAGCCCATCGAGAGACATCGTACGTGTGTCGCAGTAACCGGCCAGCAAAGCCTCACGGGCACAGTCAGCCCGATCGCGACTCATTAGTCCTTCAATTACATCCATTTCCAGACGGGCGATAAACGTACCAAGATCGTTAAACGGATGGCCGCTGGCGCTGCGATCCCAGTCGATGATGCGCAGGCTCGCGTCTGGCGCCACCACCACCTGGTCAGCCGAAAAGTCGCCGTGAAGCACCGTTGACGGCGCGCTAAAGCGCCCAATATGCTGCTCAAGCAGCGCGGCACTGCGTTCAAAGCGCATCTGCATCTGCGGATAAATCACCGCAAGACTTTGTTGCTCGCACCAGACCGGGCGCAGTATCGCTTCCACATTACGTTGCAGTGCGGGTGTGAATGCAGCGC
>JALAGK010000555.1 GCA_022712475.1 Enterobacteriaceae bacterium | reverse complement strand
GGAATATCGTCTGGAACGCGACAGCGACCTTTATTGCCGTGATTATCATCAGCTTGCTGCTCGATGAATCAGGCTTTTTCGAATGGGCAGCGCTGCATGTTTCCCGTTGGGGCAATGGTCGTGGCCGCTTGCTGTTTACTTATATCGTCCTGCTCGGCGCAGCAGTGGCGGCACTGTTTGCCAACGATGGTGCGGCACTTATTCTCACGCCGATAGTCATCGCCATGCTGCTGGCATTAGGGTTCAGCAAAGGCACGACACTGGCATTTGTTATGGCTGCCGGGTTTATTGCCGATACAGCCAGCCTGCCGCTTATCGTATCAAACCTGGTTAATATCGTCTCAGCGGACTTCTTTAATCTGGGATTCACCGAATATGCGTCAGTGATGGTTCCGGTTGATATTGCGGCCATTGTTGCCACGCTGGTTATGCTGCATCTGTTTTTTTGCAAAGATATTCCGCCGACTTACGACCTGGCTCTCCTGAAAGCACCGGCAAAGGCGATTAAAGATCTGGCAACCTTCAGAACCGGCTGGATAGTTTTGATTCTTCTGCTGGTTGGGTTCTTTGTCCTTGAGCCGCTCGGGATCCCCGTAAGCGCAATTGCTGCAGTTGGAGCGGTAATACTCTTTACCGTGGCGAAACGGGGTCATGCCATTAACACAGGCAAAGTGCTGCGTGGCGCGCCCTGGCAGATTGTGATTTTCTCACTCGGGATGTATCTGGTGGTCTACGGTCTGCGCAACGCCGGACTGACCGAATACCTTTCAGGTGTGCTGAACGTGTTGGCGGATAAAGGGCTCTGGGCCGCAACGTTGGGGACGGGCTTCCTGACGGCTTTTCTGTCTTCCATTATGAACAACATGCCTACCGTGCTGGTTGGCGCTCTCTCTATTGATGGCAGCACCGCAACCGGCGTTATCAAAGAAGCGATGATTTATGCCAATGTGATTGGCTGCGATCTGGGACCGAAAATTACCCCTATTGGTAGCCTGGCAACGCTGCTCTGGCTGCATGTCCTTTCACAGAAAAATATGACCATCACCTGGGGCTATTATTTTCGCACCGGGATCGTCATGACTCTGCCTGTGCTGTTTGTCACACTGGCCGCGCTGGCGCTACGTCTCTCTTTCACTTTGTAATGAGATACAGATATGAGCAACATCACCATTTATCACAACCCAGACTGCGGCACGTCGCGTAACACGCTGGAGATGATCCGCAACAGTGGTACTGAACCGAACGTTATTCTTTACCTTGAAAATCCACCTTCACGCGATGAGCTGGTCAAACTTATTGCGGATATGGGGATTACAGTACGGGCGCTGCTACGTAAAAATGTTGCTCCTTATGAAGAACTGGGACTGGCGGAAGATAAATTTACTGACGATCGGTTAATCGACGTTATGCTGCAGCATCCGATCCTGATAAACCGCCCTGTTGTGGTGACGCCACTGGGAACGCGCCTGTGTCGTCCTTCAGAGGTGGTTCTGGACATTCTCCCGGATGCGCAAAAAGGGGCGTTCGCTAAAGAGGATGGTGAAAAAGTAGTTGATGAAGCCGGGAAGCGACTGAAATAAAATACCAGGGGGCGAATGCCCCCTTATGTCGCATGCCTTTAATCATGGCAGCCGTTGTTTAAGGCTGGTTCGCCGTCTCTGCTTTGCCCTGGAGATCCATCCGGGTAGGTTTTTGCTCGTCTTCAGTAGCCGTTTTCACATCATTACCCGGCTCACAGCCAGTCTCGATTAACGATTTTCCACCTGCCACATTCTTACGCCGTTATGCTCCGGCCTGGTCGAGATTTCAAAACGCATCAAATCTTCGCCGACCACTAAATTACCGTCATATTTTTCGCCAACTTGTTGCACGATATCCCCGGTGGTGACGTCGCCGTTCAAACCGATGTGGCTAAAAACGGCCAATTTTGGATGTGCTGCGTTGAGCACGCGCGCCACGTCATCCGGGGAAGAAAGATGGGCGGCTATTGCCCGATAACCCGGATTAGCTTTCATCTGTGCGTCCGACGTGATGGAAACGCAGTGCACCAGAATATCGGCATGAGTCGACTGTTTCACTACCTCAGCGTTGTAGCGCGTATCACCGGAGATCACTACCGTACGTCCGCCATATTCGATGCGGTAACCGAACGACGGCTTAATGTTGATGCCATGATCGTTGTTGAAGGCAAAGACTTTCACACCATCTTTAGCGTAAACCAGACCAGGAGCGTCGTCATGAGCATTGATCTTGACCCCATCGAGCGGTGTACCTTCATCCTTTTGCCGTGTGGCAATATCACTGGCAAACGCTTGCTGTAGCCCAGTAGAGAACTCAACGGTGCCGGTGGGGCCATGCAGCTCCAACGGTGCGGCACGTCGACCATAGGCCGGTTGCAGCCATCCCGTTAGCCATAGATCGGGGAAGCCGATGGTATGGTCAGAGTGAAAGTGGGTCAGAAAGAAAGCATCGACTCGTCCCAGCGGGATACCCAGTTGCCACAGGCGGGTACTGGCGTTGCGCCCAAAGTCGAACACCAGTTTCTGCTTGCCTGCTTCCACCAGCGTACTGTTGCCTGCGCGCATAATGCGCGGCACCGGGTTACCCGTGCCCAGTAAGGTAACGCGTATAGCTTCTGGCAGAGTATCAGGTGCTTGCGTTTGTGCTGAGGCCTGCCAGGTCGACAGGGTGAGCGCCAGGCCAAACAGTATCTGTGGGAGTGTGCGAAATTTCATCAAACCTGTTCCTTGAGTAAGAGTGAACTCCACTTTACTGAGGCTGATTTGAATGATAAATACACTCAATGGCGTTATTTTCGAAACGTTTAGTTTCGAATGGTGGTGAAGAAATGGACCGAATTACCAGCATGGCCGTATTCGTCATGGCTATCGAGACAGGGTCTTATGTCGGCGCGGCGGAAAAGTTGAATATCAGCCCTCAGGGCGTGGGCAAGCATGTACGTTCTCTGGAACAGTGGTTGGGTACCAGGTTATTGCACAAGACCACCCGTCAACAAAGTCCCACTGAGGCCGGAGCACGGTTTTATGAT
>JALAGK010000554.1 GCA_022712475.1 Enterobacteriaceae bacterium | reverse complement strand
TCGTACAGGCGGCCGGCAACGACACACTCATCTACTGCACCGTCGCTTCTCCGGAGTCCTTCAACCCACAGCTGGCAACCAGCGGGCCGACATTTATTGCCAGCTCGCAAATGCTATACAATCGCCTGGTAACGCTGCGCGACAGCGACAAAACCCCGGCACCGTCGCTTGCCACCCAATGGGAGGTAAGCCCTGACGGTAAAACGGTGACCTTCACGCTGCGCGAAGGTGTGAAATTTACCGCCAACAAATTTTTTACTCCAACGCGTGATTTTAATGCCGATGACGTGGTGTTTACCGTGATGCGCCAGCTCGACGCCGCCAATCCGTATCACAAGCTCGGGCAGGGCGGCTATGAGTATTTCCAGGATTTAGGGTTGGATAAACTCATCACCAAAGTGGAGAAGGTGGATGACCATCACGTGCGCTTTCACTTAAGCCGCCCTAACGCCACCTTTGTCGCCGACCAGGCGATGGATTTTGCCTCCATACTTTCAGCGCAGTACGCCGATGCCATGCTGAAAAAAGGCACGCCGGAAAACGTTGATAACTGGCCCATCGGCACCGGGCCGTATGCGCTGCAGCAGTACAAGGTTGATTCGCTGATTCGCTATGTCGCCAATCCGCATTACTGGCAGAACCCGGTGGCGACAAAGCACGTTATTTTCTCGATTGTGCCGGACCCGCAGACCCGGCTTGCCAAACTCAAAACTAACGAATGCCAGATAGTGCCAGCGCCTGAGCCGGTGCAATTCGCGCAGATTGAAAGTGATAAAAACCTCAAATTACACAGTCTTGACGGACTTAACGTCGGTTACCTGGCGTTTAATACCCAGAAAAAACCGTTCGATAACCTGCAGGTGCGCCAGGCGTTGAACTATGCAGTGGATAAAAAAGCCATTGTTAAGGCAGTATTTATGGACAGTGGCACGGTAGCGAAATCACCGATTCCACCCGCCATGCTCGGTTACGATAAGGATTTGCCCGACTATGACTACAACCCACAGAAAGCCAAAGCGTTGCTAAAGCAGGCAGGTTTTGAAAAGGGCTTTAGCACTGACATCTGGTCCATGCCGGTACAGCGGCCCTATAACCCAAACTCCCGACGGATTGCAGAAATGATCCAAAGCGACTGGGCCAAAGTGGGGGTACAGGCAAAAATCGTTACGTATGAATGGGGCGAATATCTGGCCGGTATACGTAAAGGAGAACATGGTAGCGCGCTGTATGGTTGGATATCTGATAATGGCGACCCAGATAACTTTGCCGGTACGCTCCTGACCTGTAGCGCGGTTGATGGTGGGTCCAACGCCGCCCGCTGGTGTGATAACAGCTACGATAAGCTGGTGGCAAAAGCACTCGAAATCAGCGAACCGGCACAGCGTGCTGCGCTGTACCGGCGGGCCCAGGCGATTTTTCAGCAACAGGCACCGTGGATACCGTTGGCAAATGGCAAGATTTACTACGCAACACGGAGTAACCTGAGTGGGTATCGCGTTGATGTTAATGGCAGCGATTTTTCTCAGGCGAAGCTCAATTGAGCAGACCACATGCATGAAGGAGGCGATATGTCCCATCTGGATGACGTACACAGCCGCGTAGAGGCGGCGGTGAAGACTGGTGTGATTGCGCAAATGAATGAACTGTTGATTGCGCTCAGCAATGATGACGCTCTCGGGCGTGAAGAGCGTTACGCCGAGCAGCAGCGTCTGCGAGCGGCAATTTCTCATCACGGTCGTCAGCACCAGGAAGACCTGATGCAGCAAAGTGAAGAACGCCGCGAGCGTTTAAACCGTGGCGGAACCATTCTCTGACAGCGAGGAAATGATGCAGATTGCATTTATAGGACTGGGCGGCATGGGGCTGCCAATGGCGGAGAACCTACTTAAAGCCGGACACGAGTTAGCGGTGTGGAACCGTTCTCCGGAGCCTGCGCTGGCGCTGGCTGAAAAGGGCGCTCGCGTGTGCAAAACCCCGGCTGATATGGGTGATGTGCAGGTGTTGATCTCGATGCTGCCAGATGACGCCGTCACCCGCGAAGTCGTGGTACGTAACGGTGCGCTTGATACGTTAACGCCCGGTACGGTCTGGATAAATATGGCAACCGTATCGGTTGCGTTTACCGAAGCGATGACCGTTGAGACAGAAAACCGTGAGTTACGCTATGTGGCAGCGCCTGTATTGGGCCGTGTAGACGTTGCTGCCGCAGGGGCGTTGAATATCCTGACGGCGGGTGACGAACAGTTGCTTAACGACATACAGCCGCTGTTTGATGTGTTAGGACAGAAAACCTGGCGCTTTGGTGAGGTTCCGGCGCAGGCCGCTGCGGTGAAGCTTGCCGCTAATTTTATGTTAGCGAGCGCCATTGAGGCGATGGGGGAGTCCTCCGCACTGGTCGAAGCCTTCGGTGTGGGTAAGGGTGACTTCCTGACTATGCTCACCAGCACGCTATTTTCGGCGCCTGCGTATAAAGGCTACGGCGCGATGATTGCCGAGGACCGCTACTCTCCGGCCGGGTTTACCATGAAGCTTGGGTTTAAAGACGTGCGTCTGGCGCAGCAGGCGGCAGAGAGCCGCCATGTGCCGATGGGGTTTGCCGGAGTACTGCGCGATAACTATCTTGATGCACTGGCAAACGGCGATGAGGCGCTCGACTGGGCGGCACTGGCGACAGTCAGCGCAAGGCGCGCCGGGCAGCGCTAGTCAGAACTGGCGTCTGGCTATCAGCCAGGCGCCAATCACCAGCAAGATTGCGCCCGCAATCGGCCCTGCTAATGCGCGTAGCGGCACACCGCTGCTGCGTGTAATATCCATCAGCAACCCACCAATCAGTTGGCTTGCTACCAGCACCGCAATGGTAGTGGCTGCACCCAGATGCTGATAACCGTTGATGCTCGCAAACACGAAAAACGATCCTAACAGCCCCGGGATCAGGGTCCACCAGCGTATGCTGGAAACCAGCTCTACCACACCCGCGCTGCCATTGCGCAGCAGCAAAATACCTGTAAACAGCACAATTCCGACCAGCGAATTTAGCAGCATGGCAATAAGAATGGTGGATGATGACTGCGTAATGCGCACCATCAGCGTGTTTTGCACCACAAGCCCGATCCCCGCAGCGCTCAGGCAGAACAGAGCGAGCGGGGCGTTCATGGTAGCGCGTCCGGCTTCTGGCGGTTATCGAGTTGCAGTTGCATAAACGTCAGATCCAGCCAGCGACCAAATTTGGTGCCCACCTGTGGCATTTGTGCTGTGATGGTAAAACCAAGGTTCTGGTGCAGGCGAATAGAGCCGTGGTTCTGTGCCTCAATGCCCGCCACCATTACATGCTTACCGATGCGTTTTGCCTCGTTGATAAGCGCAATCATCAGGGCCTTACCCGTACCTTGACCATGCCAGTCGGGGTGAACGTATACCGAGTGCTCCACCG
>JALAGK010000553.1 GCA_022712475.1 Enterobacteriaceae bacterium | reverse complement strand
GGTTTATCCAGCTGACCTCACCGGCTACAAGCCGTGTACGACAGGCACCGCAGTAGCCTTCACGGCACTGGTACTCTACGTCGACCTGATGGGATTCGAGCGCCGCCAGCAGCGAAGGATGTTCCTCTTCGTGGCACAACAGTTCAGTACCGGTGGCGCTAAGCGTGATACGGATTGCCATAATTACAGCTGGAAGTTGCTCAGGTCGTCAGCATCGATATTAGAATCAATCTGACCAACCAGATAAGAACTGACTTCCACTTCCTGCGGCGCAACCTGCACGTTGTCAGACACCAGCCAGGCGTTGATCCACGGGATTGGGTTAGAGCGCGTCTGGAATGGCAGATCCAGCCCAACAGCCTGCATGCGGATATTAGTGATGTATTCTACATACTGGCACAGGATATCCTTATTCAGGCCAATCATGGAGCCATCGCGGAAAAGATATTCCGCCCACTCTTTTTCCTGCTGGGCCGCCATTACAAACAGGTCATAGCACTCCTGCTGGCATTCCTGGGCAATTTCCGCCATTTCTGGGTCATCTTCGCCGCTGCGCAGCAAGTTGAGCATGTGCTGGGTGCCGGTCAGGTGTAGTGCTTCGTCACGGGCAATAAGGCGGATGATTTTAGCGTTGCCTTCCATCAGTTCGCGCTCGGCAAAGGCAAAAGAGCAGGCGAAGCTGACGTAAAAGCGAATGGCTTCCAGCGCGTTAACGCTCATCAGGCACAGATAAAGCTGTTTTTTCAACGCACGCAGGTTCACCGTCACAGTTTTGCCGTTGACGTTGTGGGGGCCTTCACCCAGCAGATGCCAGAAGCTGGTCATCTCAATGAGGTCGTCGTAGTAATTCGAGATATCTTTCGCGCGCTTGAGGATTTCTTCGTTGGTGCCAATATCGTCAAACACCAGCGCCGGGTCGTTGACGATATTGCGAATGATGTGCGTGTAAGAGCGCGAGTGGATAGTCTCAGAAAACGCCCAGGTTTCTATCCAGGTTTCCAGCTCCGGAATTGAAATCAGCGGCAGCAGTGCCACGTTCGGGCTGCGGCCCTGGATGGAGTCCAGCAGCGTCTGATATTTCAGGTTGCTGATGAAGATGTGCTTTTCATGGTCCGGCAGGCTCTGATAATCGATACGGTCGCGGGAGACATCAACCTCTTCCGGGCGCCAGAAGAACGAGAGCTGCTTTTCGATCAGCTTTTCAAAGATTTCATATTTTTGCTGGTCGAAGCGGGCCACGTTTACCGGCTGGCCGAAGAACATCGGCTCTTTGAGCTGGTCGTTTTTCGTCTGTGAAAATGTGGTGTATGCCATGAGATTTGTCCTGTGAAACAGAAAAAGGGGGAGGCTGGCCTCCCCCTGGGTATCAGATTTTGCACGCGCCGCTTTCGCAGCCGTCATCCTGTATGGACGGTGCAAGGTCGTCCTGGGCGTCTTCCGCGCCGTCACGGGTGTTCTGATAGTAGAGCGTCTTCACGCCAAACTTGTACGCGGTGAGCAGGTCTTTGAGCAGCTGCTGCATCGGCACCTTGCCGCTGGCAAAACGCGTCGGGTCGTAGTTGGTGTTAGCCGAAATCGACTGGTCGATAAACTTCTGCATCAGACCCACCAGCTGCAGGTAGCCGTCATTGCCTGGCATATCCCACAGTAGTTCATAGTTATCTTTGAGCAGTTCGTAGTCCGGCACGACCTGGCGCAGAATACCGTCTTTAGACGCTTTGATACTGATATGGCCGCGTGGTGGTTCGATACCGTTGGTGGCGTTGGAGATCTGCGAAGAGGTTTCCGACGGCATCAGTGCTGACAACGTAGAGTTGCGCAGACCGTGCGTTTTAATTGACTCACGTAGCGCTTCCCAGTCGTAGTGCAGTGGTTCGTTGCTGATAGCATCGAGATCCTTTTTATAGGTATCAATGGGCAGCACGCCCTGTGCATAGGTAGTTTCATTGAACCACGGGCACGCGCCTTGCTCTTTAGCCAGATCGTTAGAAGCCTTTAGCAACCAGTACTGAATGGCTTCAAAAGTCTTGTGAGTCAGGTTGTTGGCGCTGCCATCGGAGTAGCGCACGCCGTGTTTTGCCAGATAGTAGGCATAGTTGATAACACCGATACCCAGCGTGCGGCGACCCATAGCTCCACGTGTGGCGGCGAGAATCGGGTAGTCCTGATAGTCAAGCAGGGCATCGAGCGCACGTACGGCGAGAATAGCCAGCTCTTCCAGGTCATCCAGACTGTCAATGGCGCCCAGGTTGAAGGCTGACAGCGTACACAGCGCGATTTCGCCGTTTTCGTCGTTCACATCGTCCAGCGGTTTGGTCGGCAGGGCGATTTCCAGACACAGGTTAGACTGGCGCACCGGCGCGATTTGCGGGTTGAACGGGCTGTGGGTGTTACAGTGGTCAACGTTCTGAATATAGATACGCCCGGTGGACGCGCGCTCCTGCATCATCAATGAGAACAGTTCTGCCGCTTTTACACTCTGTTTGCGGATGCTGTCATCGTTTTCATATTTTACGTACAGGCGCTCAAACTCATCCTGGTCGGCGAAGAAGGCGTCATACAAGCCTGGCACGTCAGACGGGCTGAACAGGGTGATGTCGCCGCCTTTGAGCAGACGGGTATACATCATTTTGTTGATCTGAACACCATAGTCCATGTGACGCACGCGGTTGGCTTCGGTACCGCGGTTGTTTTTAAGCACCAGCAGGCTCTCAACTTCCATGTGCCACATCGGGTAGAACAGCGTGGCGGCACCGCCGCGTACGCCGCCCTGAGAGCAGGATTTTACGGCGGTCTGGAAGTGCTTGTAGAACGGAATACAGCCGGTGTGGAACGCTTCACCGCCGCGAATCGGGCTACCGAGCGCACGAATACGGCCTGCGTTGATGCCAATACCCGCGCGCTGAGACACATATTTAACAATGGCGCTGGAGGTTGCGTTGATGGAGTCGAGGCTGTCACCACACTCAATCAGCACACATGAACTGAACTGGCGCGTTGGGGTACGCACGCCTGACATAATTGGCGTCGGCAGCGAGATTTTAAAGGTAGAGATGGCGTCATAGAAGCGCTTGACATAATCAAGGCGCGTCTCGCGCGGGTAGCCAGAGAACAGGCAGGCGGCAACCAGGATATACAAGAACTGCGCGCTTTCGTAGATTTCACCGGTGACGCGGTTTTGTACCAGGTATTTCCCTTCCAGCTGCTTAACGGCGGCGTAAGAGAAGTTCATATCGCGCCAGTGGTCGATAAAGTCGTCCATCTGGCGGAATTCGTCTTCGGTATAGTCAGACAGCAGGTGCGAGTCATATTTGCCCAGTTCGACCATATTCACGACGTGGTCATAGAGCTTTGGTGGTTCAAACTGACCGTACGCTTTTTTACGCAGGTGGAAAATAGCCAGGCGCGCGGCCATGTACTGATAGTCCGGGGCTTCGCGGGAAATCAGGTCGGCGGCGGCTTTGATGATAGTTTCATGGATGTCGGAGGTTTTGATCCCATCATAGAACTGAATTTGTGAACGCAGCTCTACCTGAGAGATAGAAACATTGTTCAGCCCATCAGCCGCCCAATCCAGCACGCGATGCAGTTTGTCCAGATTGATGCGTTCAGTGCGACCGTCACGTTTTGTAACCAGTAGGTTCTGATTCATGTGGGAATTACCTGTCCGTGAATGGAATTATCCCCCGTTTTATACACAAGGCACCGACTGTGGCTAACCCTGTGGATAAATACTATATGTAGGGGCTTGAAGATTAAGTCATCACAATATGGTGAGTATTCTAGTAAGGAATCCACAGAGAACAAGTATTGATTTTGTCGGGGAATTAGGGTTGCGCGGGCGGTTTTTTCGCTAAGTCTATGC
>JALAGK010000552.1 GCA_022712475.1 Enterobacteriaceae bacterium | reverse complement strand
GTTTTACGTTCATTTCGCTAAGGGAAACCACAGTCTGGAATTTGCTACGGTATTGTTACGATATAATGCCACGTTTCTCTTTGTTTTTTCTTTATTCGTATTTTAGGAAATTTCATCATTATTATGGTCCATCATGTCTATGAGTAATTTATTATTGTCACCCGTGAGTTCGTTTCGCCTTGAGCCATTTATGGATATCAACAGAGGCTGCCTGTATGGCTATGAAGTGCTGTCCGTATTACAGCCGGGTTATAGCGCTGAAACATGGTTTAACCAGCAGTCATCAGGGTACATGATTAACCTGCTGAGAATTCAAATTGAAAGTGTGCGCAGCGTTGTCACCACAGAACGCCTGTTTTTCAATCTGAGCATTGATGGATTTGTACACCTGAGTGAGGAAGATATTCGCTTCATTGGTGCGCAGCACAACATATGTCTTGAGGTCTCTGACTTCTCGCTGCTCAAGTATTTTTCTGCCGCCAGCCGTAGTCGTTTTATCTCACAGGTCATGAAGGTCAGACGCAGTGGTGTGGATGTGTGGGTGGATGACTTTAGTCTTGAAGATCTGATGAGCATGGATGACATCCGCAATAATTTTGACGGGATAAAGCTGGCTCGTTCTGAACTGTTGCAGGGATATTTAAATCATGAAGCTAAAATACTGGTAAAGCATTTACCTGATGTCCCTCTATTGATTGAGGGAATAGAAAACGAGAACGATTTGCAACAAGCCGTAAGTGCAGGTGTTGGGCTGGGCCAGGGATATTTCTGGCGGGAGAGTAATCTGTTTGTAATGTAAGTGTATGGTTGTGAAGAAATATTGTGTAGTAGTCAATAACAGGCATTTCCAGACTGACCCCGACGCACTGCTGTTATTCCAATAATCTTCTTTCCTGAAGGAGTTATTCAATGTCGAGATCCTATTGTATTCGTCTGGATACCCGAAACCGCTTTCTGATTTTTGGCTTTATGATGGCTGTCAGAGATCTGAAGCCAATAAATAGCGATATCACGCTTTACTTTGATTATGGCGAGCAGAGCGGTGGGGCAGAAAGCGATTTTGTTCTTAAAGAGTCTTATTCTTACGCGGCCAAAAAAATGCGCGTTACGCTGGAAAGCGAGCAGCGGGTTTTTCCTGTTGAGAATTTAATTAGCATTCAAACTTTTCTGAATGAATTAATCGCAAACAAGAACCCTATGCACACTAAAGATTTTAAAAACACGACAGGCTGCCGGCTGTCAGCACGGGATTCGCTGATCCTTAAATATCTGGCTGAAGGAAAGAACACCCGCGAAATATCTCAAATGCTGGATATTACGGTCAAGAACATCAGTCAGGTCAAACGACGCCTGATGAACCGGCTGGGGCTGGAAAATAAGTACGAGTTGTTTTTGTGGGTCATGCACCATCCGCAGGCTAAGGCCGGCCCGGTGCTTCCTGAAGATGTACTGCATTAAAGCGGGTACGCGCTGTACGGATAAAGCCCGTTTTCCGCCCGGGTATGCATTTTAAAGTGTGATGGTTATCACGTTTTAGGTTATAACTGGCAACAATGATTCTATAAAAGGCGTTGTTGTGATGCATCCCATCCCCCATAAAACAGCCGAAATGGTTGCCCGAGTACTCCAGACGGTGCTGAATGCCGGACTGCTGAGTCTGGCGATAATACTGATGGTATTTCTTGGCCGCGAAACCCTGCGTCTGGCGTATGTGCTTTTCGCCCAGTCAGAACCGGTCACGAAATATCAGCTGGTAGGCGGACTGCTGGTCTGGTTTCTCTACTTTGAGTTTATTGCGCTTATCGTGAAGTACTTCCAGTCCGGCTACCATTTTCCGCTGCGCTACTTCGTGTACATCGGCATTACCGCCATTGTGCGCCTGATTATTATCGACCACGAATCGGCGTCGGACGTGCTGTTGCACGCAGGCGCGATTCTACTGTTGGTTATTACGCTGTGGTTGTGTAACACGAGTCGGCTTAAGCGGGAGTGACGAGAGCACGTTATCAGGGAGGAATGTCAGTGCCTGGCAAGTCACGGCTTATGCATAACGCTCCCTTCAGGGGCATTATCGGTAGGCCAGGCGTGCTCTGCTCAGGCGGTGTGCTTGCCGTTACGGATGGTGGCTTAACAATGACGGGCGTGGGTTAACCCAATAAAACGGTCTCCGTTCGCCTGCCTGTCACGGTCCCATACCGCTTTAGTCAGCCACCCTCACCAGTTCAAGAAAACACACGGCGTTAATGTCCATGATGATATCCGTCGCCCAGTGGGAGGCAATGCGCTCATCACGCACGCTGAGTGTCGGCTCTGAGCGTTGGCTGATGTAGTGCATGGTTTCGTCATCGCGGTCATAGCGGGTGGGATGCAGCCCGTATTGATAGTACAGCGCGCCGTTTTTTTGGTCGAACGTCCATTGCTTTATGCGCCAGATCCCCGGCTCCTCGAGCATGAAACGAATGCTGTACCGCTTGCTGTAGTCATTGAGCAAATGCTCCTGTACCGACAGTAGGGGATTTATCGTGACTGAATTGAGTAATAACAGACGGTAAACATTGTCATCCCTGGTCGCTACCCAGCCGGGACCGGAGGAAAAAATTTGCCCTTTCAGGCGCTCTTTCAGGGTAATGATATGGAATATTGGCCGCTTGCTGGAGGCGATAAAAAACAGCGACAGGCTGTTATTTTCAATTACCTGTGCCGATGACACCTCATTTTGCAGGTCTGAATTCAGCCACAGTCCTAGCATCCTTACTTCTTCTGGCAGTGACAGCAGCATTTCCATCAGCAGCGCGCCACGAAAAAACAGGCCGTTGGTCATCAGCGTGTTGCCCGTGAGTGTACTCCATGACTGGAGATACAGCGGGTTTTGAACGTCGTGCTTTTTAAAAAGACCAATCAGCCCTTCCAGTTGCTTACGAATAACATACCCGTTATCTGGCGGCGTGTAGTCGGTAAGGTTGTTGAAGTCATGCTCCTCATTGGGCGAAACAGACAAACCAATAAAGTCTATTTGCTCAATCAGCGAGCCGGACAGCAGCAGTTCATAGTCCTCCCGTTGGCACAGCGTCAGGCCAATCTGACACTCTGGCAGCAGCTCTCGCACCATGTTTAGCAATGTCTGACTGAGCGCCAGTCTCTTCGCCGGTTGTAGCATCTTCAGCGGGCGCATATCGAGAATAAACGACCAGCTCTGCACATACGCCTTACCCAGCAGCAGAATGTTGTGATTGATAAATTCCCGCAGCTGCACCATATGCTCATTGCCCAGCAGGGAGGCGGCTTCCGGGGCCATTCTGATCATCGGGCTGATACCAAGGCGCATCAGAAAATTACAGGCTAAATCGAGGTTACTCCAGGGAGACCAGGTTGGGCTGGTCTCGCCGGTATAGATATTGCGCGGGATAAAAGAGTCAGAAAGCGGATCCCCCACTTCAACCTGAAAACCCGGAAACCGCTCTTTGAGGCAACGTAGCTGCTGCTGAATATGGTGCTTGAGCAACTCGTCAAAATTACCGACCGCAATAACATAACGCCGTGCTTTCACGCACCCACCCAGGTTGACGGGGGTTAAGTTGATGTGTTCGGTTCTGACATCGTTTTTCCACTCTGGTGCGATAGAAGGGGGGCTCACCGGGTTATCAGCCAGCAGGGAAAACAGCTCAACCGGGCTGACCTGATGCGTTTCACAGGTGCCCTGGGTCAGTCGTTTCTGATCTTCATTGAACTGGCGCTTCCCGGCTTTCACATCCTGACGCCAGGCGCTGGGCTGGGTGTTATAGCGCTCGCGAAATAGCCAGGAAAAACGCCTGACAGAACTAAAGCCGCATTCGCTGATAATTGTGCCGACGGGTTTTGTCGTGAGCGCGATTTCGCGCACGGCATGGTTAAAACGGACATCGGTGAGGAAGTCACGAAACGTCATACCGGTTTCGCTTGCGAATTGCCTTGAGAGATGGGCGTGCGTGACGTGCAGCTGCGAGGCAATGTGCTGTAAGGTGAGTTTTTCCCGGTAGTTTTCTTCAATCAGGGCTATCACTTTATTAACCCTGGGACTGTAGCCAGTGACCGTACTGTCAGGCTCCTGGCAGGTAAAGTGCTGAACCAGAATAGACAAAATATCGAGCAGCGCCTTGTTTATTTCCAGCTGCCAGATGTCGCTATTTTTTTTAAGCCATTGAATGGTGATATGTCTTATCAGCTGGCCGAGCTGCGCTTCCAGATAGGGCGAGGTGCTGTTTTCTAAACGGAAGTAGCGGTGGGCCAGTGCTTCCCCACCGCCAAACAGCCACAGCGGCGAGAGGGTTATCACAACCACAATGTTGTCCTGGTTGCTGTCAAGCTGCCAGTCGGTGTTGCGGTTAATGACCTGAACCTGGCCTTTACGTAACAGTACAGGAGGAGCCATTTCTGTGGTAAGCCGGATGCTTCCTTTGAGTATCAGCATCAGGTACAGGCGATTTTCGCGCATTACCCTGTAGTTAACCGCATTTAGAAACTGTACAGAAAATGCTTCTACCGACTCTTTCATCATCCCTGCCTCTGCTTTTACGCACCGTCCTGGTGCTTTCGCGCAAAAATATCAAAAAAAAGCCAGTTCATTTTTGATATGTCCGGAAAAACGTAAAAAAGATCCCCTATAAAGCCCTTACTTTCATCATGAGAATACCTTTTTTGAGGTACTGGCATCCTGCAACATGAAACCGCCGAATGAAGTTCTTTATCTAAGGAGAGTTTTATGTCGTTACAGGAGTTTATTG
>JALAGK010000551.1 GCA_022712475.1 Enterobacteriaceae bacterium | reverse complement strand
ATGAAACTGAAACTCGCGTTACTGAGTGCTTCTCTGATGACAGCGTGCATGTTTTCCGGCACGTCTCTCGCCGCGCAACAACATGAAATTGCTCTGGTCGCCAAAGTGACCGGGATTCCGTGGTTCAACCGTATGGAAACCGGCGTGAACGACGCCGCCAAGAAGTTGAACGTCAACGCTTACCAGACGGGTCCGTCTACGCCGGATCCGGCGCAGCAGGTGAAGGTGATTGAGGATCTCATCGCCAAAAACGTTAACGCCATTATCGTGGTACCAAACGATGCCAAAGTGCTGGAGCCGGTGCTGAAAAAGGCGCGTGACAAGGGCATTGTGGTACTGACACATGAGTCGCCGGACCAGCAAATCGGCCAGTGGGATATCGAAACCATCGACAGCGAGAAATATGCGCAGGCCAACGTTGATGAGCTGGCCAAAGACATGGGCGGCAAGGGCGACTACGCCATTTACGTAGGCTCGCTCACGGTTCCGCTGCACAACGCGTGGGCAGACTACGCGGTGAAATACCAGAAAGAAAAATACCCGGACATGTTCGAAGTCACCTCACGCCTGCCGGTGGCTGAAAGCATTGATAAATCCTACGCCACTACGCTGGACCTGATGAAAACCTACCCGGATATGAAAGGCGTGATTGGTTTTGGTTCACTGGGTCCCATTGGCGCAGGTCAGGCAGTACAGAAGAAACGTGCCAAAGACAAAATCAGCGTGGTCGGTATTGCCATGCCCGCCCAGGCTGCACCGTACCTGATGCGTGGCGACATCAAAAAAGCGCTGCTGTGGGACCCGAAAGACGCGGGCTACGCGCTCGTCACGGTGGCAGAGCAGTTGTTACAGGGCAAAGAGGTGACGCCAGAGCTTGAAATCGACGGTCTCGGCAAAGCCGACGTGGATATGAAAAATAAAGTCATCCGCTTTAATAAGATTCTTGAAGTGACCAAAGACAACGCACAGTCCTTGGGTTTTTAAGGCTTTTTGCCGACACCAGAAATCGCCGGCCTTCGGGCCGGCTCCTCCACCAGGATTTTAATTACCGCGTTCCCTGTGAGCGCTGGCAGGGGTATTGTCCATGGCAGACACCACCGCATTCATCACACTGGAAAATATCAGCAAGCAATTTCCCGGCGTTCTGGCGCTTGATAAGGTCAGCCTGACGCTCAACAAAGGGGAAGTGCACTGCCTTGCAGGGCAGAACGGCTGCGGCAAAAGCACCATCATCAAGGTGATTTCCGGCGTTTATCACCCGGAAAAAGGCGCCAGCATCGAACTGGACGGAAAACTGTTCCACCACCTTACGCCGCAGCTCTCGGCCCATTACGGCATCCAGGTGATCTACCAGGACCTGTCCCTGTTCCCTAACTTCACGGTGGCGGAAAACATCGCCATTCACCGCTATCTGCCGGGCGGCGACATGTGGGTGCACCGGCGTGCCATGCGCGAACAGGCGCTGGCGGCGATGCAGCGTATTGGTATTACGCTCGACCCGGACAAAAAAGTGGAGAAACTCTCCATTGCTGACCGCCAGTTGGTGGCCATTTGCCGCGCCATTGCCGCCGATGCCCGGCTGGTAATTATGGACGAACCTACCGCATCGCTCACCCACCAGGAGGTTAACGGCCTGTTGCGTGTAGTCAGGGAGCTGAAGGCCGCCGGCATTTGCATAGTGTTTGTCAGCCACCGCCTGGAAGAGGTCATGGAAGTGGCAGACCGCATCAGCGTGATGCGCGACGGCAAGCTGGTGGGCACCTGGCCTGCAAGCGAGCTCGACAGCCACGAGCTGGCGTACCTCATGACCGGCCAGCGTTTTCACTTCAGCCCATTACCGAAAGTGGAGCGCACAAAACACGCGCCGCTACTGGAGCTGCGCAACTTAAGCCGCCCGGGTAAGTATCACAACGTGAACCTGTCGCTGTACGGCGGTGAAATTGTCTCTATTGTCGGCTTGCTGGGTGCCGGGCGTACCGAGCTGTGCATGAGCCTGTTTGGCATGACACATCCGCAAAGCGGCGACCTGTTGCTTGATGGCCGCCCGGTCAGGCTTAAGAACAACCACGACGCCATTCGCCACGGCATTGGCTACGTTTCCGAAGACCGCCTCACGCAGGGGCTGATAATGGAGCAGTCGATTTATGACAACACCATTGTCACCGTCTTCGACAAGCTGCGTACCCGTGCAGGCTTGCTGGACCACAGCAAAGCGCAACAGCTGGTGGCAGACCTTATCCGCGAGCTGAATATCAAGGTCTCCGACAGCGCATTGCCCGTGAAAACTCTCTCCGGTGGTAACGCCCAGCGCATCGCCATTGCTAAATGGGTGGCGACTAATCCACGTATTTTAATTCTGGACTCGCCTACCGTGGGCGTTGATATCGCCAACAAAGAAGGCATCTACCAGATTGCCCGCGCGCTTGCCGAGCAGGGCATGGCGGTACTGATGATCTGCGATGAAATTCCTGAAGCGTATTACAACAGTCACCGCGTGCTGGTGATGCGCCGCGGTGAGCTGGTGGCCGAGTTCGCGCCGCACAGCTGTACTGAACAAGAGATTGCCGAGGTGGTAAATGAATAACTCACGCCTGTCCCGCCTGGTGGGGCTTCATGAATTCTGGCTCGGTGCGCTGGTCGTGCTGCTGGCCATTGGTCTGACAATCCGTACCGACGAGTTTATGACATTTGGCAACATCACCGACGTGGCGACCAGCTACGCCATTCTCGGCATCCTCGCCTGCGGGCTGTTTGTGGTGCTGATTGCCGGCGGCATTGATATCTCGTTCCCGGCCATGACCGCCATTGCGCAGTACGTGAT
>JALAGK010000550.1 GCA_022712475.1 Enterobacteriaceae bacterium | reverse complement strand
TCGCGTAATAGAAAGGTCACTCCGAACTCTGCACGTTGAGCAAGCAGACGATTAGAGCATCGGCTTTCCGAAAAGTTCCATTACAGCCATTGTTCTTGTGCTACATCTCGCGGAACCTGGTTATATATCATTCTAAATTTCCGCGCCCATCAGTTTTCACTGCGCCTGCGTTAAAAGGCATCAAACAAACCTCCAGCAGAGTATCGCATGCAGGGGCTTTTTTCACCCTTAAATCTTTGCCCTCTTGTGGGATAAACCTTATGAAAAACCAACTTTTACGGGTATGTGTTTAGTTTTTATAACCTAAACATGAAAAAAATGGTTTTTCAGCGCAACGAGAATGCTATGCTCAGGCAATGTGTTTAGTAAATTAAACAAAAGCCATGAATTCTGATAATACTCTTTCTTGTGATGTACTCATTATTGGCAGTGGCGCTGCGGGCCTGTCGCTTGCGTTACGCCTGGCAGAACACTGTCAGGTCATGGTGCTCAGCAAAGGGCCAGTTAATGAAGGCTCAACCTTTTACGCGCAGGGCGGTATTGCGGCTGTGTTTGATGAAACTGACAGCATTGATGCGCACGTTGACGATACGCTGATCGCTGGAGCCGGGCTGTGCGACCCACAGGCCGTGCGTTTTGTGGCAAGTAATGCACGCCATTGCGTGCAATGGCTTATCGATCAGGGTGTTGCATTTGATAAGGACAGCAGTGCACCCAGCGCCGGAGGCTATCACCTCACACGTGAAGGCGGCCACAGTCATCGGCGCATTCTCCACGCGGCTGATGCCACCGGGCGCGCGGTTGAAACCACGCTCGTTAGTAAAGCCTTACATCACCCTAACATCCGCATCCTTGAGCGCCAACATGCGGTCGATCTTATCCTTTCTGACAAATGCGCCCTCCCCGGCCCACGCCGGGCAATGGGGGCCTGGATCTGGGACAGTGAGCGTGAGTGCGTCGTTACCTGTCGTGCACGCAGCGTGGTGCTGGCAACCGGCGGCGCTGCGAAAGTCTATCAGTACACCACCAACCCAGATGTGGCCTCAGGCGACGGTATCGCTATGGCGTGGCGTGCAGGCTGCCGCATTGCCAACCTCGAGTTTAACCAGTTTCATCCTACTGCACTTTATCATCCACAGGCGCGCAATTTTCTGCTCACGGAGGCCCTGCGCGGCGAGGGGGCCTGGCTGGTGCGACCTGACGGTAGTCGATTTATGCCCGATATTGACCCGCGCGCCGAGCTTGCGCCACGCGACATTGTCGCGCGTGCAATTGACGGTGAGATGAAGCGCCTGGGCGTGGAGTGTATGTACCTTGATATCAGCCATAAGCCAGAAGCTTTTATTCGCCAACATTTTCCCATGATTTGCCAAAAACTGGCCGGGTTGGGTCTGGATTTGACACGTGACAAAATCCCGATCGTGCCGGCCGCTCATTACACCTGTGGCGGCGTGCTGGTGGATTCCCAGGGCCGTACCGATGTGACCGGGCTGTGGGCAATTGGCGAAGTCACCTGCACGGGCTTGCATGGTGCTAATCGTATGGCGTCAAACTCGCTGTTGGAATGCCTGGTATATGGTTGGTCGGCAGCACAAGATATTCTCCACAGGCTGCCGGAATTTTCGACGGCGCAGACGCTACCAGACTGGGATGAAAGCCGAGTTGATAATGCTGATGAACGCGTGGTGCTCAATCATAACTGGCGAGAACTGAGGCTGTTCATGTGGGATTACGTCGGCATTGTGCGCACCACCAAAAGACTGGAGCGTGCGCAGCGACGCATCGCACTGTTACAGCAGGAGATTGACGAATATTATGCTAACTTTCGTGTATCCGGGGATTTGCTGGAGTTGCGCAATCTCACGCAGGTTGCAGAACTGATTGTTGGCTGCGCGTTGCAACGCAAAGAGAGTCGCGGGCTGCATTTCACCCTTGACTACCCGCAGCAAAATGACAGCGCGGAACCAACCATTCTGACCCCACAGCACTACATGAACAGGTAGAAATCCTGAGTAAGGCCACACCAGGCTGGTGAATACTCACGATCGCTACTGCGAATCACCAGTCGCTCGTTAAAACACTCACCGGGCTTTGGTGATAGTCCAAGCAATACGCGATGTGGTGGGCGCATTTCATTGTCTGCCACATCAGTACGAAAACGGCAGTGCCAGCCTTGCTCCATGGCCTTAGCAATAAACTGCTGGCCGATTTGCTCCGGCAATACCACACAAAAGAAACCTTCTTCGGTGATAAGCTGTGCCGCGCAAGCCAACAGATCGGCATGATCCAGGGATGTGGTGTAACGCGCCTGCTCGCGCTGTTCATTCCCACAGGCAACGCCCGGCGGAAAATACGGTGGATTGCTAACAATAAGCTGATAACGCATAGTCTGTGCTGCCGCCCAGTCGCGGATATCCGCCGGGTAGACACGCACACTGTGAGCCCACGGAGAAGCCAGCGCATTCTCCCGTGCCTGCTCTGCGGCCTGTGTGTCCAGTTCCACAGCATCAATTTGCGCCTGTCCGCCGGTACGCTGCGCGAGCATCAGCGCCACCAGCCCACTTCCTGTACCAATATCCAGCACCCGCTGCACGTTCGCAACCGGTGCCCATGCGCCAAGCAAAATCCCGTCAGTACCCACTTTCATCGCACAGCGGTCATGTGCCACAAAAAATTGCTTGAAAGTGAATCCATTGCGGGGAAGAACGGCTTTTTGTTCCGACATAGCTCACACCTGGTGAAAAGACCGCAGTAGCATAGGGGAAGACAGCGCCATCGAAAAGCCCCGGACGTCGGAAACAGATGAACATCACTGGCATAACGTCTATAATCGGCGCCCCACACAGAGGTAGACCATGACCGTAACCACTTTTTCCGAACTCGAATTAGACGAAAGCCTGCTGGACGCGCTGGAAACCAAAGGTTTCACACGCCCCACCGCGATTCAGGCGGCAGCCATACCGCCCGCGCTGGACGGACGCGATGTTCTCGGCTCAGCGCCCACGGGTACCGGTAAAACCGCAGCGTACCTGCTGCCGGCCATTCAGCACCTGCTCGATTTCCCGCGCAAAAAATCCGGGCCGCCGCGCGTATTGATTCTGACGCCTACGCGCGAGCTGGCGATGCAGGTAGCAGACCACGCCCGCGAGCTTGCGGCAAACACCCATCTGGATATCGCAACAATCACCGGGGGCGTGGCGTACATGAACCACGCGGAAGTCTTCAGCGAAAACCAGGATATTGTCGTCGCCACCACCGGTCGCCTGCTGCAGTACATCAAAGAAGAAAACTTCGACTGCCGCGCAGTGGAGTTGCTGATTCTTGACGAAGCTGACCGCATGCTGGATATGGGATTTGCCCAGGATATTGAGCATATCTCCGGTGAAACCCGCTGGCGCAAACAGACCATGCTGTTTTCGGCCACGCTTGAAGGTGAAGCCATCACTGATTTTTCGCGTCGGCTGCTGGAAGATCCTGTAGAAGTCTCCGCAACACCCTCAGTGCGCGAGCGCAAAAAAATTAACCAGTGGTACTATCGCGCTGACAACACCGAACACAAAACCGCACTGCTGGCGCACTTGCTTAAGCAGGAAGATACGCGCCGTGCCATTGTGTTTGTACGCAAGCGCGAGCGCGTGCATGAGCTGGTGGAATGGCTACAGGCCGCAGGCATTCATACTTGC
>JALAGK010000549.1 GCA_022712475.1 Enterobacteriaceae bacterium | reverse complement strand
GCACTTCCCTTTCCATACTTCCCGCATAGCGCGCCTGAAGTGTGAAGGGGATGTTTGATTATCATTTTATCTCCGTTACCATGACGGATTCGCGAAAACTGAGCACAGAGCCACTATGCCGAAAAAGAATGAAAGTCCGGCCAGCTTCGAGAAAGCGCTTGCGGAGCTTGAGCAGATTGTCAGTCATCTTGAGAGCGGTGAACTGCCGCTGGAAGAGGCGCTGAACGAATTCGAGCGCGGCGTTGCGCTCGCACGCCAGGGCCAGCTCAAGTTGCAGCAGGCAGAGCAGCGCGTACAGATTCTCCTTAGTGACAGTGAAGAGGCCCCGTTGGCCCCCTTTACACCGGATGCTCAGTAATGAACTTTACCGCTTTAATGCAAGCCCGCGCCGAGCAGGCAAACCAGGCGTTGCTGCGCTTTATTGCCCCACAGTCGTTTCAGAACACTCCTCTGGTTGACGCCATGCAGCATGGCGCACTATTAGGCGGTAAGCGCCTGCGCCCTTTTCTGGTGTACGCGACAGGCGAGATGTTTGGCGTTGCGCCGCAGGCGTTAGATGCCCCTGCTGCCGCGGTAGAGTGCATTCATGCCTACTCGCTTATTCACGATGATTTACCCGCCATGGATGACGACGCGCTACGTCGCGGTCAGCCGACCTGCCACATTAAATTCGGCGAAGCGAACGCTATTCTTGCTGGCGATGCCCTGCAAACGCTGGCGTTTTCTATACTGGCTGATGCGCCCATGCCTGGCGTGAATACCGAACAGCGTCTGGCCATGGTCTCTGAGCTGGCCCAGGCAAGCGGCGTTGTAGGTATGTGCGGTGGTCAGGCGCTCGATCTGGCAGCCGAAGGCCAACAAGCCTCGCTTGACATGCTTGAGCGCATCCACCGACTTAAAACCGGCGCGCTGATTCGTGCTGCTGTACGCCTGGGCGCATTAAGCGCCGGCGAGCCGGGACGACAAGCCATGCCACTGCTGGATAGTTATGCCAACAACATCGGTCTAGCGTTTCAGGTACAGGACGACATTCTCGACGTGGTTGGCGACACCGCAACCATTGGCAAAAGCCAGGGACGCGATTTACAGCTTGGCAAAAGCACCTATCCCGCCTTGCTGGGACTGGAGCAGGCCAAAGCTAAAGCGCAGAGCCTGTGCAACAACGCGCTTGAGGCGCTTGCGGACCTCAAACGTGCATCCCTGGATACCTCAGCGCTGGAAGCGCTGGCACGCTACGTTATTGAGCGTGATAAATAAAACACACAATGAGTCTCTGATGAGTTTTGATACCGCCAAATACCCAACGCTTGCTCTGGTTGAATCAACCCAGGAGCTGCGTTCGCTGCCAAAAGAGAGCCTGCCGAAGCTCTGCGATGAGTTGCGCCGCTATCTGCTGGACAGCGTCAGCCGCTCCAGCGGGCATTTCGCTTCCGGTCTTGGCACCATTGAGCTGACCGTCGCACTGCACTATGTCTACAACACGCCGTTCGACAGGCTCATCTGGGATGTCGGTCATCAGGCTTATCCGCATAAAATTCTCACCGGGCGTCGCGATAAAATCGGCACTATTCGCCAGAAAGGTGGTCTGCATCCGTTCCCGTGGCGCGAAGAAAGCGAATATGACGTGCTTAGCGTGGGTCACTCTTCTACCTCCATCAGCGCCGGTATCGGTGTTGCAGTGGCCGCAGAAAAAGAAGGTAAAGACCGACGCACCGTATGCGTGATTGGCGACGGCGCCATCACCGCTGGCATGGCCTTTGAGGCCATGAACCATGCCGGTGATATTCGCCCGGATATGCTGGTTATCCTCAACGACAACGAAATGTCGATTTCCGAAAACGTCGGCGCACTCAATAACCATCTGGCACAATTGCTCTCTGGCAAGCTGTACTCCAGCCTGCGTGAAGGTGGTAAAAAAGTGTTTTCCGGCGTACCGCCGATTCGTGAATTGCTTAAGCGTACCGAAGAACACATCAAAGGCATGGTGGTGCCTGGCACCCTGTTTGAGGAACTGGGCTTTAACTATATTGGCCCGGTGGATGGTCACGACGTGCTGGGACTTATTACCACGCTTAAAAATATGCGTGACCTGAAAGGCCCGCAGTTCCTGCACATCATGACCAAAAAAGGCCGCGGCTATGAGCCTGCGGAAAAAGATCCGATAACCTTCCACGCCGTGCCGAAGTTTGACCCCAGCAGTGGGATGTTGCCTAAATCCAGCGGCGGTCTGCCGAGCTACTCAAAGATTTTTGGCGACTGGCTGTGCGAGGTGGCGAACAAAGATGAGAAGCTGATGGCGATCACGCCTGCCATGCGCGAAGGTTCTGGTATGGTAGAGTTCTCGCGCCAGCATCCGGACCGTTACTTCGACGTGGCGATTGCCGAGCAGCACGCAGTGACCTTTGCCGCCGGGCTTGCTATTGGCGGCTATAAACCCGTTGTGGCCATTTACTCTACTTTCCTGCAACGCGCCTATGACCAGGTCATCCACGACGTGGCTATCCAGAAGCTGCCTGTGCTGTTTGCCATCGATCGCGCCGGGATCGTGGGTGCCGACGGCCAGACGCACCAGGGCGCGTTCGATCTGAGTTTCCTGCGCTGCATTCCGGATATGGTCATTATGACCCCGAGCGATGAAAACGAGTGCCGCCAGATGCTGTGGACCGGCTACCAGTACGAGCAAGGGCCAAGTGCCGTGCGCTACCCGCGCGGTACGGGTACAGGGGCCGAACTGGCACCGCTCACACTACTGCCCATTGGCAAAGGCGTGAAAAAACGCGACGGTGAAAAGCTGGCAATTCTGAACTTTGGTACGCTTTTGTCCGACGCGCAGACAGTGGCTGAGCGCATGAACGCCACGCTTGTGGATATGCGTTTTGTGAAACCTCTTGATGACGCACTGATACTCGAACTTGCCGCCAGCCACGAGGCGCTGGTGACGGTAGAAGAAAATGCCATCATGGGCGGTGCCGGTAGCGGCGTGAATGAGTTACTGATGGCTCACCGCCGTGCGGTGCCTGTGCTCAATCTCGGCCTGCCGGACCGCTTTATCCCGCAAGGCACGCAGGAAGAAGCGCGTGCGGATATTGGGCTTACCGCCGACGGCATGGAAAAGCGCATCCGCGCCTGGCTTGCCTGACGCCGCTTTCGCTCCTGCTATGCTTAGGTGGTGAATAACCATCCATGGCAGGAGTGAAGAATGCACTATCTCCCCTTAGGAACTACCGACCTGCGCGTGTCGCGCCTGTGCCTCGGCTGCATGACGTTTGGCGAACCCAACCGTGGCAATCACGCCTGGACCTTACCTGAAGAAAGCAGCCGTCCCCTCATTAAACGCTCGTTGGAAGGCGGCATTAACTTTTTCGACACCGCCAACAGCTATTCCGACGGCAGCAGTGAAGAGATTGTAGGCCGCGCGCTGCGTGATTTTGCCCGCCGTGACGAAGTGGTCGTCGCTACCAAGGTCTATCACCAGACCGGCGATTTGCCACAGGGCCTGTCGCGTGCACAAATCCTGCGCTCGATTGATGACAGCCTGAAACGCTTAGGGATGGACTACGTCGATCTGCTGCAAATTCACCGCTGGGATTACAACACGCCGATTGAAGAAACCCTTGAAGCCCTGCACGATGTGGTAAAAGCCGGTAAGGCGCGCTATATCGGGGCTTCCTCCATGTACGCCCGCCAGTTTGCTCGCGCGCTGTATACCCAGGACAGGCATGGATGGACACGATTTGTCACCATGCAGGATCAATACAACCTGATTCAGCGCGAGGAGGAACGCGAGATGTTGCCGCTGTGCTATGAAGAAAACGTCGCAGTAATTCCGTGGAGCCCGCTGGCGCGAGGCCGCCTGACGCGTCCGTGGGGAGAAACCTCAGCGCGTTCGGTCTCAGACGAATTCGGCAAGACTCTGTACGTTGAGAGCGAAGAAAACGACGCGCAGATTGCCGAGCGGCTGGCCTACGTCGCCAAAGATAAAGGTGCAACGCGCGCACAGGTAGCGCTGGCGTGGCTGTTAAGCAAACCAGCCATTGCCGCCCCCATTATCGGCACCTCACGTGAGGAACAGCTCGATGAGCTGCTGGCGGCAGTGGATTTGCAACTGGCCCCCGAAGAGATCGCCGAACTGGAAACCCCCTATCGCCCGCATCACGTAGTGGGGTTTTCATAACAAACCGCTCCACAGGCTGATGTCAGACGTTCAGGCAAAACTCATACTCATAACTGGCAGAGCCATACATCGCGATAAGAGCGCACAGGCTCACAGTGTGGGGTTGCTGACCCCCGCTGAAATCGGCGAAGCGTTCACGGCTGGCCGGGGCGGGCCGCAAGGATGCGGCCCGAGGGCGTGATTTACATGGACGTTGCCTCGCGCCCGTACCCGATAAGCCAGACGGGATAAGCTGAGCAAACCGCGAAGCGGCGATTTCCGGGCGGGATCGCGGGGATTGTTAAGGGGGATGCGAAAATCCCCCTTAAACCGTTCACCACAGATGAAATCCCGCGAATCATTGGGCTTCAAGTGAACGGAATATTCCACAAACCTAAATGTTCCCGGAAGGTGCCCAACCTCAAGTGAAAGGAATATCCACTTAACCTTAAACAATCCCCATCACACTGCAGACAAGCGACTCCACCGTAAACATGCCGCATAAAACAAAAAAGGGCGCTACCCTCCGGTTGCGCCCTTTCTCAAAAAACCAAATAAACTTAAATCAACCCAATCGGCCACTGGACGCTAATCAGCCAGATAATCGCTGCGGACAGTACCCCGGCGATAATGTCATCCACCATTATCCCCATACCGCCGTGAACATTCCTGTCAAACCAGCGTATCGGCCACGGCTTCCACATATCAAGAATACGGAAAATCACAAACCCCACGGCCACCCAGCGCCAGTCGTTAACCGGGATTGCCATGAGCGTTATCCACATGCCGACAAACTCGTCCCAGACAATGCTGCCATGGTCGTGCACCTTCATATCCTTTGCCGTGCGATGACAGATATACACGCCAATGCAGATACTGAACATCACCACCAGTGAATAGAGCTGCCACGGCAAAAACGTCAGCAGCCACCAGAACGGAATGGCCGCAAGCGAACCCATGGTGCCCGGCACCACCGGACTCAACCCACTACCGAACCCTGTAGCCAGCAGATGCCAGGGATTGCGCATGCTAAGACGGCGTTTTGCCTCGGCCTTACTGTTGCGTAAAGTGGTCATAGCCTTTCAGTTCCATCGTCACCGGTTTATCACCCATCATGTAGTTTATGCCGTCGGCCGCAGCCGCGACCTGCCCGATGCAGGTCCAGCGCGCCCCCAGGTGGCCCAGCGCCACGTCCAGCGCGCCACGATTAAGTTCCGGCACGGTAAAGCACAGTTCGTAGTCTTCACCACCAGACAGCGCCCAGCGCAAGGCCTGCTCAGGCGATACGCTTGCCGTGAGCGCCTCAGACAGTGGGAGCGCATCAAGATTAATACGCGCTCCACAGCCACTGGCTTTGAGAATATGCACAAGGTCAGAAGCGAGCCCATCAGAGAGATCGATAGCGCTGCTTGCAAGACCACGCAGCGCCTGTCCTTGCAAAATACGCGGCGTCGGGCGCAAGTGGCGGCTAACCAGATAGTCAGCATGCTCACGGTTAGCCACCTGCAATGTCTTTTGCAAAATGGCCAACCCTGCCGCGCTATCGCCCGGTGTACCAGTCACATAAATCCAGTCGCCCGGCTCTGCCCCACTGCGTTTAAGCGCGCGCCCGGCTGGCACAAAGCCGTGAATACCCAATGTCATCGACAGCGGTCCGCGTGTGGTATCGCCGCCAATAAGCTGCATATCATAGTAATTAAGGCGCTCAAACAGGCTGTCGCTAAACACCTGTAGCCAGTCTTCATCCACCTGCGGCAATGTAAGCGCCAGCGTCAACCAGGCCGGATCGGCTCCCATTGCCGCAAGATCACTCAGGTTTACCGCCAGCGCCTTACAGGCTAAATCGGCCGGGTCAATTTCTGCCAGGAAATGAATGCCTGACACCAGCGTATCCGTACTTATCGCAAGTAGCTGCTTGTCTGGCACCGTTAACAGCGCGCAGTCATCACCAATTCCGGTTTCCACGTCGCGGCGCGCACTACGTGTGCGGTCAAAATAGCGGGCTATCAGCGAAAATTCACCGTTTGGCATAGCAACGCCTCTGGCTTGAATAGAAAAGAAGAAGGCCGGAGAAACCGGCCTCGGAGATTATTTCTTGCGGGGACGAATGTGCGGCGCGGCCTTATCAAGTACGCCGTTAACAAACTTATGGCTGTCTTCTGCGCCGAAGGTTTTCGCAAGCTCAATACCTTCGTTGATAGCCACTTTGTAAGGCACATCATCGCGTTTGGCCAGCTCATACAGCGACACACGCAGCACCGCCTTTTCAACCTGACCCAGCTCATCAAGCTGGCGTGACAGGTACGGCGTCATCAGGTCGTCGAGATACTTGCTGTTGGTCGCTACTCCAGAGAGCAGTTCACGAAAGTACGCTACGTCAACATCCTTAACGTCCTGTTCTGCCAGGAACTGGTATTCAACATCGGCAATATCGTTTTTGGATATCTGCCAGGAGTAAAGCGCCTGAACGGCACACTCACGGGCGCGGCGACGAGCAGCAGGTTTCACACAATTCCCCTTACTAAATTCTTCAAGCCTTGATGGCTTTCAGTACATTAATCATTTCCAGTGCGGTAAGAGCGGCTTCCGCACCTTTGTTGCCGGCTTTAGTGCCAGCACGTTCGATAGCCTGTTCGATGCTTTCGGTAGTAAGTACGCCAAACGCAACCGGGATTTCGCTGTCCTGCGCCACGTGGGCGAGACCGTTGCTGGCACCACCTGCAACGTATTCAAAGTGGGCTGTGCCCCCGCGAATAACCGTACCAAGCGCGATGACCGCATCGTATTTACCGGTCTTTGCCAGCGCACCTGCGGCCAGCGGCAGCTCATAGGCACCCGGCACCCATACCACAGTAATATTAGCGTCTTTCACCTGACCAATGCGCTTAAGCGCATCAACAGCGCCTTCAAGCAGGCTGTCATTGATGAAGTTGTTAAAACGCGCGATGGTGATGGCGACGCGGGCGTCAGGAGCAGCTACGTTAGCTTCAATAATGTTCATACTTATCCTTAACGGGTTCAGTTAGCCCCCGCAGGGGGGCGGATTCTATCATAATCTTTTACGCGCTGCTTACGGTTTTCACCTTTGCAGCGCGCAAGGTGTTCGTTTATCTTCAGTCGTGCGCGGGCGTGAGTGTGACACGCAAATCCGGGCCCACGCGACGCACATCACTGAAGGTGAATTCAGGTGCCTCGGCCAAACGCTCCAGCCCCGGCAGCTGGCAAAGTCCGCGAGCATCGCTGCCTAAAAGTTTCGGCGCAATGTATACAATCAGTTCATCCACCAACCCCGCCTGCAGCAGCGCGCCTGCAAGACTCGCGCCTGCCTCAACCCAGACTGAGTTAATCTGGCGCTTACCGAGCACCATCATCAACGCCACCAGATCCAGATAACCGTTATGCTCAGGCAGCAGCAACTGCTCCACGTCCTGCGGCCAGTTTTCACTATCCTCGCGCGTGCGGGCAAGCCAGGTCTGACCCGGTTGAGAGAGTAATCGATGTGCAGGCGTCACGCGGTTTTGGCTATCGATAACCACACGAACGGGCGGTCGCAGCGACGACTGTGGATACAACGCGCGGGTGTCCTCATCAAGCTCAGGCCAGCGCACCGTTAGCGACGGATTATCTGCCAGTACTGTGGCGCTGCTGGAAAGAATAGCGGCACTTTGTGCACGCAAACGTTGTACGTCGCGCCGGGCCTCAGGCGAGGTTACCCACTGGCTTTCACCGCTGGCCATCGCAGTACGTCCATCAAGCGAGGCCCCCATCTTAAGCTGAATCCACGGAAAACCGGTGCGCATACGCTTGAGAAAGCCTCTGTTAAGCGCCTCGGCCTCATTCATCATCAGTCCATAGCTGACATCAATACCGGCTTCGCGCAGACGGTTCAGGCCACGCCCGGCGACCTGTGGGTTGGGGTCCTGCATAGCGGCCACCACCCGGGAAACACCGGCGTCAATCAGCGCCTCGCAGCATGGCGGTGTACGTCCATGATGACTACACGGCTCAAGCGTAACGTAAGCGGTAGCGCCCCGGGCCTTATCACCTGCCATGCGCAGTGCATGCACTTCGGCGTGCGGCTCACCAGCGCGGTAGTGAAGCCCCTCGCCAACAATCTTGCCGTCGCGCACGATAACGCAACCGACGT
>JALAGK010000548.1 GCA_022712475.1 Enterobacteriaceae bacterium | reverse complement strand
CTTCTTTTTTGAGCATCAACCGGACTGATAAGGCTACCGACCAGTCATTTGCCCTCATTTTGTGACAGCAGTTTTGTACAGTAATAAACAATTTGTACAAGTTACCTGAATTCGCTAACGTACACTGAAGTAGTACAGGTGAGTGAATGAGGGACCTATGGCCTTTTACAGCATTGGCGAAGTCGCTGAGCGATGCGGAATCAACCCCGTTACACTTCGCGCATGGCAGCGGCGCTATGGACTGCTTAAGCCGCAACGCAGTGAGGGCGGACACAGACAGTTTGATGAAGAAGATATCCGGCGTATTGAAGAGATCAAACGCTGGATGGAAAGCGGCGTATCCGTTGGCAAAGTCAAAGCACTTCTGGAGCAAAAAACAGTCGCAGTGCATGACGGCTGGAGCGTCTATCAGGAAGAGCTAATGGCCGTCTTGCGTCAGGCCAGTTCTGAAAAGCTGCGTGTAAAAATCACCACACTGGGTCATCAACATCCTGTAGATACACTTATTGATAATATTATTTTACCGGCTCGTCAGCGACTAAGCCTTGAACAAAATACTGCCCGCGCCATATGCAGTTTTTTTGATGGCGTACTAATGGAGTTTGCAGTACTCAGTTTGCAGGCTGCCAGAGGGCTGGAGACGAAGACAGCGCTCCTTATGAGCTGGGGCAACAGCGATCGCATGCGTCTGTGGCTGGAAGCATGGCGTTTATCGGCACAGGGTAAATCGATTGATGTGCTTGCAGAGCCGCTGGATTTACCTCGCCCGGAGCTGTTCCCCGGCCAGCAGCTTCTGCTCTGGACAGGCAAGGCGCTTTCACGTCGCCAGCAGGAGCAACTCGACAACTGGCGAGAGCAAGGTTACACCGTCACGTCCCACCAACCCTGAAGGCCCTGTATCGGCACCCGAATCCCCATAAATCAGCCGTGCGAGTGTAAAACATCCGTCCGGCCTGCACCGGACGGATCCTGTTAACTCAGAAAAGGACCGAATAATTAACCCCAAACGTGCGGCCACGGCCTTTATAATCATACAGTGACGCAGGGCCATAGCCTGGACTGTAATAAAGTGGCGCACGCTGTCCCCAGACAGTGGTGTAATCACGGTCAAAGAGGTTATCAATGCTAAAGCCGAGTGTGCCGACAGGGAGCTGGTAACTGCCAAGCAAATCTACGGTTGTGTAACCATCAATGCTGTTGCCCGTGTCATCACTGACTTTGAAGGACGTGGTGCTCTGGACACGCAGGCTCCAGGGATCGGGTGCCCAGCCAATCCAGGCGGTTGCTTTTGACGGACTTGCGACCTTCACGTCGTACTTCTGCCAGCTTCCATTTACTTTTGACTCGGTTTTCAGCACGTTGAAGTTCGCCCCGGTACTCCAGTTAGTGTCAGGAATAAAATAATCCACTGCACCTTCAACGCCATAAATACGACGCTTATCATCCACCACGCTGATGGTCAGATCCCGGTTAGCGACCACACTTTTGTCAGACAACGAATAGTAAGCGGCAATTTGGGTACGCACATTGTCACCCGTATAGCGCCAGCCAAGCTCGTAAGAGTCAACTTTTACGCCCTGTAGCTTGCTGGCACCCACGTTTACGCTGTTAACCAGCGGTAAATGACCATTTATCGCTGCCCCATACGTACCGCGCCCATAATATTTGCCGGGGTCTGGCAACTCTACGCCCTGGGAGAAGTTAAGCCACGTTTGCTGGCGCTCGGTGATATGCATCAGCAGGCCCGCGTTGAAAAGCACGTTATCGTAATCCGTCTTTCCACCGGGAATCGCATCCGCAGAGCTCACGCTGCCAGCGGCAATCTGCTGCTGCTGCGCATAACCGATAAAATCATCAACCTTATTCTCAGTGTACTGATAGCGCACGCCACCGCTGAGAGTGAAGGTATCGTTTATGTCATAACTGGACTGCAAAAAAGCCGCCAGATTGCTGATGTCGTAGGCCGGATAACGCCCGGTTGAGTAAATTTTGCGGTTAGTCAGTCCACCGGAGGCGCTGGCCTGTGCCAAATCAAAAAACATCTGGTTGGAGGTAAAGCGCTCGTGGTCGGCATCCAGCCCGTAAGTTAGCTGCCAGTTATCCAGCGGCTTGCTGTTGAGCGTAAGCTTTGCCCCATACTGGTCCGTATCCTGCTGGGATGAAGAAAACGCGGTCGCTTGCTGATTCGCATTGACTGTTGGGAACGGATAGAACAGCAGGGATTCATCGCGATAGTACACCTGACCAACCAGCTCCTGGCCCAGGAAGTCACTATTGGAATACTGCAGGCTAATCAGGTGTCGCTCAGTTCCCGGAAGACGGTCAGAGTTAAGTCCTTTACTGACGTACGGCGTGCTGGCACCAGTTAGCGCCGAAAAATCCCTGCCCAGGTTTAGCCCATAATCGTCATCACCCTGGCTTTTGTAATATTGCGTCACCATTTGCAGTTGCTGAGTTTCATCAATATTGAGCGTGCCGGTTCCCATGACATCCAGGCGGTCGGAGTACTGCAACCCGGTCTGGGTGTTATCGAGCAGGGTGGCAT
>JALAGK010000547.1 GCA_022712475.1 Enterobacteriaceae bacterium | reverse complement strand
CAGCAGACAATATGAGCCAACTTAATGCTCGCATTGAGCGCCTGACAGGCAATGCGCAGGCGGCATCGCAAACAATGCAGTCGCTGGTGAAAATTAGTTCTGATACCGGTGTGTCATTAAGCGACACGGCTAAGTTGGGGGAAAGCCTAAGCACGGCATTGAAAGATACAGGGGCCACAAATGGACAGGTCCTCCAGTTAACCGATACTCTGCAAAAAATTGGGAAAATTGGCGGGTCTTCATCGCAGGAAATATCAAACGCGCTGCGCCAGTTCGGTCAATCTATATCATCAGGCACGGTTAGGGCTGAAGAATTCAACTCCATCCTTGAGCAGACGCCAGAGCTTGCACGGCAGATTGCCACAGGCCTGGGGGTTAGCATTGGCGAGCTGCGCCAGAGAATGCTGGAGGGCAAATTAACCGCTCAGGACGCGCTTAACGCAATACAAAAACAAGCCGCTAGTGTTGATGCAGAGTTTGCCAAGCTGCCACGTACACTGGACCAGGCAAACACTGCATTCACCAACTCACTCCTTACCCTCGTTGATTCTGTCAATAAGGCATCTGGAGCCAGTAATGGGCTTGTTGCAGTTATTGACTCACTGGCTGGCGCATTGGATCACTTGCAGGGCAAATCAGCATCGGCGGCGTCGCAGATATCAGACCTCACCAGTACCGCAGAAATGTTTGAACGAAGGGCGCGCACATGGTCGTGGCTTGGGCTTGATGGATGGGAGGCGCAAAACAAAGCACTTGCTGGCCTGAGCAATCGGGCAGCGTTATTGGTTGGCGACCTGGACAAGGTAAGGAACGCATCAAGTCTTGCTGCTAACACTAAACCTATAGAGATAAAAACCACTGCGGCCGCAAAGAAGAAAGGCAGCGGAGGTAAATCTCAAGCCCAAAAAGATGCAGAAAGCCTCGCGAAAGCCCAGGGGTCAGTGAACCAAAAACTGGAGGAGTTGCGGCAGAAGGCAGATCTTGCAGCCAATAGCACAGGTGAGTTATCTCGCGCTCAATCAGTTCTCAACGCCCAGCAATCGCTAGGCAAGTCAGCAACGCAAGAGCAAATTCGGCTAGCAGGTGAATATGCTGGTAAAGCATGGGACACCGCAAACGCACTGAGAGAACAGGCCAAAGCAGAGCAGGCAAACAAGGCTGCACAGCAACTTATCTCGCAGAGCAAATCTACTGCATATAACGGCGGGCTGGCTGAGGATGCTTATGCCGCTATCAATCTTGAAGAGCAGCAAAAACTTGCGATTTATGAGCAGTTCTATAATCAAGGCCTGCTTAGCCAGCAGGTTTTTGAGGATACCAAAACAGCAATCATTAAAGATGCCGCACAACAAAGGCTGGCCGCCCAGCAGCAGGAGATGGATGCTATTTCATCAGGCTGGTCCTCTCTCGCTGATTCCGCGTCACAATTTTCTGACTCATTGGCTGGGGCTTTTGCTTCCGCTTCAGGTGAATCCAGCGCTGCATATAAAACCCTGTTTGCAATAAGCAAGGGTTTCGCAATTGCTCAGGCTACCATCGGCATGTACACGGCAGCGAGCCAGGCTCTTATGCTGCCATTCCCTGCTAACCTCGCAGCAGCCGCTAAAGCACTGACTTTTGGCTCTCAGATAGTTGGGGCTGTCAGCGGCGTCAATTATGGTGGGGGGCGTAAAAACGGTGGTCCAGTTGCTGCTGGCAGCATGTATCAGGTCGGTGAAAGTGGTCTGCCTGAAATCTATCGCGCAAGTACCGGCAAGCAATACATGATACCGGGCGACAATGGGCGGGTAATCAGTAATAAAGACCTTGGCGGTGGCGGTCAGATGAAAGTTAACGTCATCATTAATGACTACTCAACCGGCAGCCACGGCTACGACACGCAGACGATGCAGAACGGCGACACGCTGACCGTAACGGCGTTTATCACTGATATGGATAACAAAGGGCCGATGTTTCAGTCAGTAACCCGGAACACGAGCGCGACTCCGCGAGTGAGGTGACAATGGCAATACCCTATCCCGACTGGCTGCCATTAGCCCAGAAGGGCAAAACACCGGCCACAGACACCGGTTTTCGCGTTGACACTCCACAGGTCGGCGCACCGATATTCCAGAAGCTCACCGACGACCTCAAAACCTCATTCTCTCTGACATGGATTTTTACCCGCGACCAGCACAGGGCGTTTATGCAGTGGCTACGCAGCCCAAACTACCTCGATAACGGCAATCAGTGGTTCACGATGGGCGTTGGCACAGGGACGGGTGACACGGGCGTTGAGGAACAGGAACTGCATTTCACTGCTTATCCGACGTGGCAACAGAGCGGCATGATTTTCACGTGGACAGGTGATGTTATTTGCCGCCGCCTGAATAGCGCGGACGACGATTACGACGATGTCATTGTTGAGTTGCCGCCGCCGTGGGGTGCATGGCTGGATATTATCGTGACCGGGTATCCAGATAATCGCGACCCGGAATCTCTGCCAAAGGTGCCGTAAATGCCAACATACCGAGAATTTAAGGCGCAGCGGCCAAACCGGATAATGTACGAGACGATAGAGTTTTATCACTCGACGTTCGGCTATGTTCGGCTTGTGCGCGACCAGGTATTTCCGAAGACGCTAGGCGGCGTTGAGTATTTGCCGTGCCGCTTTGAGCTTACAGAGAGCCAGCAGAGCAATACGCCCGTAATCGACAGCACGCTGAAATTTAGCCAGTTGGCTACCGACTTTAAGCAGCACCTGAAAAAGTGGCGCGGCAACTCGCGCATAGACCCGATTACATGCACGATTCGCCGCTTTGACTCTATCGACATCAAAACTGCTGTTGCGTCGTGGACGCTCTATGTCAGCGATTGCAGCATGGACGGCACTGACGTAAACGTTAGCCTGTCCATGACGAACCCTCTTAACCGCAACATCGCGCACATCTACGATCCGGCCGAATGGCCTGGACTTGTGAACGGATAATCTCATGCAAAAAACCGAATTTATTCAACGGATGGTTGGCATTCCGTGGGTTAACCGCGCCTGCTGCCTAGACGCTTGTGACTGCTGGGGGCTGGTGGTGCTCTATTACCGCTATGTGCGGGGGATTGAGTTGCATCAGGTAGCAGGCTATGAGGCTGGGCGAGATTTCCTGACTTGTTATCTTGATGAGGTAGTGTTCTGGCAGTGCTCTGATGTCCCACTGGATGACGGTATTTTTGTTGGTTACGTCGGTAACCGCGCAGAGCATGTTGGGCTGATAGTTAATGGTGGAGCACTGCATAGCCGAGGCGATGGCGGCGGCGTCCGCTATGACCGTTTGCGAGCTGTTGAGAAAATGTTTACACGAATGGAATATCTTACCTATGCCGATTATCGAAATACAGCATGTTCCGGGGCGGGCTAAAGAGCGGGTAGAAGTAGCGGCAGGAGTCAGCCTTTATGAATGGCTGATGTCGCGTGACTTTTTTAGCGATATCGTGATTGTCGTTAACGGCGTGGAAATGGATGAGGAAGCAGAACTCAACTTTCCTCTGTCAGAAATACACAGAGTGCAAATTTTCTCTCAGCCGAAGGGTGTTATTGGTCAGGTTCTCAGTCCAGCATTCAAGCTTGTTCAAAAGGTCTTTGGTTTTCTGTTACCCAAAACAAGCCTGAGCACATCGGCAGACACTAATGCCAAAGAATCGCCGAATAACAAACTCACCGGACAGACAAATATTGCCCGCACATATCAGGCGAGGCCAGACGTTTACGGGCAGGTGAGGTCTTATCCAGACCTCATTCAAGAATCTATGTTTGAGTACGTTGATAACCTGAAGTATGTCACCGAGTGGATGAATTTCGGACTCGGCGTTTATACAGTCGAGAGTGTCCGATATTCAGAGTCAAACCTCACATCACTGGCCGGGGCGAGTTATGAAGTATTTCAGCCCGGGCAAAGCATACCCGTTATTTATGAGGGGTTCGGTTTTGATGATGTTGATGGGCAAGAATTGCTGGGACCGAATGAAAGCGAGGGCTTGCCAGTTGAATCTGCCACTGCTGATAATGTGATTTCAGGCGGCTACGCTGGTGGGCAAATAAGCATAAAAATTGAGAAGCAAGGCGAATTTGACTATTTCCGTGACCTGGCATTGCCTTATCCTGTAACATTCGTCGTTAATGTCACGTATCAAACTGCCAGTGGTTCTGTGACGAAAGACATCACTGTAACAGCGGACCTTTTCGAGGTCGTTGAATCAGACGATGGCTCACTGATTAATCCCGACGAATATTACACGTTTTATTTTCGTAATTTATCGGGAACGGACATTGCCCAGGTACCAGAAACGGCCGTGTTTAACACCACGAAATTCGTTCTCAACGATAACCTTGGAGTTACCATTGGACCCGTATTCTCCCCACTGGAAAGTGAACAACTTTGGGTGCATCTCAACGCACAATTGGGTGGTGGTAAGTCAGCGGAAGCCACAATAAAAATATGGCAGGTTGACGATGAAAACCATCTCATAGACGGTACTGAACAGACGTTTAAAACAAATTTTAGCCCGGCGCCGAAAACTGATTATTACTACCAGACGTACAAAATTACCCCAGCGGCTGGCTATGGCCGCTATGCGCTGCAATTTACACGCACAGACAACAGTGACGACCAGAGCATTTTGAAGCTTGAAGAGGTCCATGCTGTGCGGGTGAGGCGCAACGAGAGACACGCCGACGACACGCTTGTACGTGTCACAGTGAGAGCAACAGAGCAGGCTACCGGCTCGCGAGACCGTAAATACAATGCGCTTATCACTCGGCACACAATTAGCTACGACTTGGCGACACGCAGCATTGACTATCAGCTACGGACATCGCGTAACTTTGCTGATGCTGTGGCGCATACGTGGCTTGTCATGGGGGAACAACCTGAAGCGAGCATAGACCTCTATGAGCTGTACAGGATTGCCGCCAGCATATCACCCGCAGAGCTGGGATACTTTGATTACACATTCGACGACGAGGATATCTCGCTCGGCTCGCGTGTAGAGACAATCTGTAATGCAGCTAGGGTGACGGCTTTTTGGGATGCTGGCGTGCTGACCTTTAACCGTGATGAGCGGCGTGATTATCCGTCCGCTGTGTTCAACCGCGCAAATATGGTTGGTGATGAATTTAGACTGACTTACGACATGCGCATGCCTGGTGAATATGATGGTGTTGAGGTCGAATATGTTAACCCGACGACTAATAAAAAATCGTATATTCGCTACCGGATAACAGAGACCGGAATTGACGAGCAGGAGGCGCAGACGCCATTAAAAATCACGCTCAATGGTTGCCGCAATGCGACACAGGCAAGGGATAGGGCGCAACTTGAAGTAAGACGCCTGGCTTACGCACGCGTCAAAATGTCATGCAAGGTGCTATCTGATGGTGATTATATTTCACCTGGCGACATGATTGTTGTTGCTGATACATACGACATTAACCAGCAGGCTGGTTACATCGTTGAGCGCTCCGGTAACAACTTCGGAACCAGTGAGAGGGTAAGCTGGAGCGGTGAAATGTGGGTTGTTGTGAGTGATTACCTCGGCAATCCGACCGCTCGTTATCGAGCATACCCCCGTACTGATACTGATTTCGGTTTTACCGCTGCCATACCGTCTATAAAACTCAATTTTTATGATGGATTTACAGTCCAGTCTCCATCTCGTTATGTGATTGCCACGCAGTCAGAGCTGGATTCTACGCAATGGACTGTGTCAGAGAAAAAGCCAAATGCTGATGGGACTACATCCCTGACACTGACGGAATATAGCGATCTGATCTATCAATAGTGTAATTAATATCAACATAACCCGGCCATCGTGCCGGGTTTTTTATTGGAATAAATATGGCTACGACACCAACAAAGTTGCCGGTCCCAAGTG
>JALAGK010000057.1 GCA_022712475.1 Enterobacteriaceae bacterium | reverse complement strand
CTATATGATGGGGATGCAGTTGTCCCAGTATTATACCCAATATGGGTGAAACCATCTCCTGCACCATTACCATCAATAGTCCTAGACTGTATTTGTGCGACACCAGCGGCCGCTGGATATGCAGAAACTAATTGCCCTGTTAGCGAACCGCCAGTAATAGGCAATGCTCCCACATCGGTGGCCTTTGGCGGATTTCGGTCCGTATAGAAAATTTGATAATCATTGCGTGTTGCTGAATCCCATCTGAGAGCTATTTTACCATAAGAATCAAATGGGATTATAAAATGTCGGCTTTGCTTTACTCCTCCTCCATCCTGTAGCAACGTAATAGTGCTGGCATACGGCCCCCCACTCACAGCATGAGTCCAGAACCCGGACGGCAAAACCGTCGGGATATTGTCGTAACCAGACGATGCCACAACAGCAGTTCTCGGTGCGACTGAACCCAGCCCCATCCACCCGACCGTAGGTATGCGACCCGAAGTCGTGTCTGTCATTGATGTAACAATATCTTTTATTGCCGCTGTCCCCAGCCCGAGATTAATCCGTGCAGCAGACTGCGACGACGCACCCAGCGCTTTAATTTCGGAAAACAGGTTATCTCGCAATAATGCGTTATTGCTGACAATAGCTTTAATTGCCAGCGCGAGCTGATTGAATTGCGTCTTAACCGGCGTAATACCGCTCTCTTTTAAAACGTTGAGCAGCTCGGCCTGCACGATATTATACCAGTCTTTCCCCGGCCAACTCGGCGACTGATTGCCCGCCCCCTCAGTAAACCAACGCGGAGATTGCTCCTGCATCGCAGCCGGTGCTGGCATAGACGAAACGCCGGAATTATTGTCCAGATGAAACATAGTTATCCCTCACTGATTTAATCAGGGTAAATAAATTTATAAACCTGGTGGGCTGGTTTATATTTTTCGAGCAGGCACTCAAGGGCACCAGAATCATAAACGCGCAGCGGTGTTAAACAATTATCCAGCACTGTAGCATTGCGATAACTGACACCCGTTTTTACATTAACGTTAGTTGTAAATTGCCCCTCGTCAGAGTCTGTCAGTTCCACTTCAAAGCCATACTGCGCCGCCAAATCCTCGTAAAATGGGCGACACAGGCTACCGACCATCAGCAGCTTATTTTGTGCTGCAATCTGTCGCGCTTCGACGGTGCCGGTTTCGCTGGTGCAATCCGGCAGACCCAAAAAACGCTCCCAGTCATCCAGTAGTGCTACAGAGCTAATCGGAAACCGCTCCAGCAACATTTGCGACGCGACGCTATCAGCGCCTTTAAGCGCATCACTCAGCGCGCCAGCCAGCGCCGCCAGCGTGCCTGACGGGGCTTTATTCCAGGCCAGCCCATCTGGCAGCAACTGCAAAAACGCCGCCTGATATGGCGTCAGATATTCAGCCGCGCCGCGCTCGTCAAGCCCGCTCATAGCCACTTAATTTCACCCAGCACCAGCAGTTCGGTTGACCCGGAATAAATCACATCCTCGGTGGGCGCTCGCAATTTAAAATCATTCAGCCCGGACACGCCCGCAATGGCGCGCACAATATGAGAAAGTGCCAGCGAGCCGCCCGGCGTTGATTCGTTGTAAAACATTGATACCAGAGCGCTCTCCACGGCGTCTTGTAATATTTCGGTGTTGGGGGAGATTAATATCTCCATATTTACGGGCCTCGGCGTTGTCGCAAATACAGTGACAATAATTCCATCCGGCGCGCCAACAATAAGCCCCGTTGTCGGGTCTTTGTGCGAGTAAATATAATCCGCGACGCGCTCAATATCTGCCGCCTCTGGGAATATGCTCGCGTTATTATCCATCACGAACGTCACGCCAACAGTGCCGCCGCCTTTCCAGGTCGGCAGACACCAGGCGCGAGTCACACCTGAACACTCACGCGCCCAGCGCACATAATCGTACTGGTTGCCGCCGAACGGGGGATATTGCACGCGGTATTCAAGCCGAGCCAGTAATTCACCGGCGCTTTCTGTGTCCGCCCCACCCACAATGCCCGCTGTTGTTACGCCCTTCGCGACAACGTAATCCTGCGGAGTGACGAGCGTCAGAGTCGACCCCGCAGCAACATTACCCGCCGCCCCGGCGTTGAGTGCCGTCAGAACGACGTCGAGCGAACCCGCCGCGCCTGAGCTTGCAGCCCCGGCGTTGTAATACAGCTCACCGTCCGCACGCTGCCAGCGCGTGCCAGCCGGTATAGTGACAGCATCCGTCACCGTCATTGTGACAGCACCTGTGGCAGGGGTGGCCTGCTTACGGCGTACGCCCCAGCGCTGGCAGTGCTTTAGCAGCTCTGCCTCATCGGCGTCGCTCGGGATAATCTGGCGAGCCACCCATGCAACATGCTCATGCACCCCGGCAGCCAGACCGGCATTTGCATACGCCAGTGCGCCGAGCGTGGTTTCGTTTGCCTGCGGCCACGCACCCGGCAGGCGCTGCTGAATATTTTGCTGTGTGCGGGCTATTAAATCCGATAGCCCAGGCGCTTTATATGGCATTTAAACCCCGCTAAAAGTTGCTTTAAACGCAAACGGGCGGACATCGCCTGTCGGCAGTGTGAGGTCTATTTCAAGCAACAGCGCTTGCTGTCCGTTCTGCCTGACACGACTTGCATAAACTGCAATTTTTTTCACGCGCCCCGCATCCCGTAGCCACTGCAACGCCTCCAGCGCGTAGGCGGCGGCGCGGTCAAGCACCGACTGGAGCGTCTTTTCACGCGAAAGCAGCCACAATCGCGAGCCGATGGGCCTGTCGCGATAGCTGTCACCCCACCAACCGCGCCGGTCGCCATTTGCGCCGGGCAGCTCGTCCGAATCCTGCGCCCGGCGGTCGGTGAACAGCGATATCACAACAGCGGTTGTCAGCGTGTTATCTGTACGCAGGTCAAAACCATCCAGCGCGATATCACCCACACCGTTATCCCATGTGATCGCAATATCGGTCATTGCATCGGTCCTGTTGTGCCGCCGCTATCGCCCCTGTGTGTATGCGTGTTAGTGGATTTGCCATTAATCAGCGCATCAGGCGCGCTGATATTGCCCTTAAACTGCCCCTGTCCGGCAACACTCAGCGCGCCCTGAATCGTTACGTCGCCGGTGATAGTCGTTCTCGGCGTGTTCAGTGTCGCGCTATCGTCGGCGTAAATTTCGACGGTTTTGCATGTAATAATCAGCCGTCCATCCTTTGTCAGGCGCAGCCGGTGGCCTTCGTGGTGATATAAACCAGTGTCGCCAGTTTCCAGTCCTGTCGGACGGTATCGCCGGTCTTCAACAACCAGGGCAACAGCGTGGTCACGGTCCGCACCAATGCAACCAATCACGGCCTCCGCACCCGGCAGAGGAACACTTATCAGGCCGTAATTTTGCAGACGCTCCACGTCATCCGGCGTCTCATCATCCAGCATCGACACCTGCATGTTTTGCGCTTTCAGCGAGTCATTGACGATATTCACCACAGCACGCCCCAGCATCAGACGAACGCGGCGCATTACGGGTGATAACATACGATTCAGGCTCATATCGTTCATTACGGACGTTTCTCCGGGTGCTTGCGGTAATATTCCTCGACCAGTGCGTCCACGCCGCCTTTTCCGGTCCCACCTGCTTTCTTATTCGCACCACCTTTGCTGTCCGGCTCAACTGGCACAAGGTATGCGTCACGCGGCCCGAGCGTCAGTGTTGTTGTAAGGCCGTCACGGTCATCGAGCGACAGCACTGCTTTACTGACCAGTAGCGGACCCGTGGTGATACCAAATTTTGAGGCGTCAATATCGACCAGCACGTTCGGCAACCAGATATTGCCGTCGCTGCGCTGCCAGCCGTCGAGCTTTGCCTCAAACTCGATGGATTTTGCCAGGCGTCGGCGTTGCTCGCGCACAGCGCGGGCCGTAGCGGTCTTGCTGTCTGTTTTGCTGTCCGCAATGATGATTGTCGGACGAAAGCGCGTGACCTCCGGGTCAGTCATGCTGCCTTTTTGACTTGCAATAGCTGCTGCTGTTTGTGTGTCACCGGCCTTACCGCTGGCGCGACCGTGGCCCGCGACACGATACTCGCTGAACCGGTCGCGAAAATCCTCGTTGTAATCAAGTTCAATCAAGTTTTCGCCGAGAACCAGTCGGTCGGTATACGTTGCGTCTGCATGGGTAAAAACCAGCTCGCCTGCCGCGTTGGTTGTCATCAGCACACCGCGTGCGCGAGCCGCTCGCCCCAGCGCCTCGTAAACCGTCTCAGAATAATCAATTGTGAAGGACGGAAACGGCGCGGCAGACTCGCTGTCTGTCAGTTCCCAGCGCACTGTTACGCCATACGGCGCAGCGAGGTCGCTGGCTATCTGCTGGAGCGTTCGCCCCTTCCACTGACCGCCCTTATAAATTGCCGCACAATCCACCAGGTCAGCGGTTTTGTCGCGACCGGTGACCGTGATTTTCATGTTGTCGGGCTGCATTTCGCGGCGGCGTCCGTCTGTGTAGCCTGTGATAACCACGCGGTCGTCAATCGTTATCTCAAACGGTT
>JALAGK010000546.1 GCA_022712475.1 Enterobacteriaceae bacterium | reverse complement strand
GATAATGCGCAGATTGGCCTGATGCGGTACCAGCCAGTCCAGCGCTGAACGGTCAAGATTATTGGCCGCTAACGTCTCGTCAACAATATGAGCCAGTTCGGTCACCGCCACTTTGAAAACTTCATTACCGGCCATTGTCAGATAAGCCGGGCTGTCCGGATTAACCCGGTCCAGATTTGGTAGCGTCAACAACGCACCATAACTACCATCAGCATGAATATGGGTTGAGATAATGCCCTGCTCTTGCGATGCGCTCAGCACAACCGCCCCGGCACCATCACCAAACAGAATAATCGTGCCTCTGTCCGTAGGGTCAAGCGTACGTGCCAGCACGTCAGCGCCAATCACCAACGTACGTTTCGCTGCACCATTTTTCACATACTGATCGGCAATGCTCAACGCATAGGTAAAGCCCGCGCAAGCTGCAGCAACGTCAAACGCCGGACAGCCTTTAATACCCAGCATTGCCTGAACCTGGCAAGCCGCACTTGGAAAAGCGTGAGTGGCTGATGTGGTGGCAACAATGATAAGATCAATCTCTTCTTTCGCGACGCCCGCCATCTCCAGCGCTCTGAGGCTTGCCTGGTAGCCCATCGTCGCGACCGTCTCATCAGGGCCTGCGATACGACGTTCACGTATCCCGGTACGCGTCACAATCCACTCATCAGTGGTCTCGACCATTTTCTCGAGATCCGCGTTAGTCCTTACGCGCTCGGGCAGCCAGCTGCCCGTACCTATAATCTTTGTATACATGTACGCTCAGTCACTTTTGGGTAATACAGATTCCAGGCGCGCGGCAATCCGCTGAGGAACCTGCCGTTGCACCGCCTGCACTGCCTGTTCAATCGCGACCGCAAATGCTCGCTGATTGGCCGCACCGTGACTCTTGATCACCGTGCCGCGTAATCCTAACAGACAGGCGCCGTTATACTGGTCGGGGTTCAGGTGACTGAATCGCCGCGTCAGTCTGTTTTGTAACCAGCGCTTGAGCAAAATAAGCCACCAGGCGCTTTTTTTACTCTCCCCCTGTCCTTTTAAAACAGAGAGAAACATTCTGACCACCCCTTCCATTGTCTTCAACGTGACGTTGCCAACAAAGCCGTCGCACACCAGTACGTCCGTTTTGCCCGTCAACAGCTCATTAGCTTCAAGATAGCCAATATAGTTCACGGAAGGCATAGTTTTCAGTAATGCAGAAGCATCGCGAATGCTGTCGAGCCCTTTCGTTTCTTCTTCACCAATATTGAGCAACGCCACGCGAGGGCGTTCAATGCCGAGCACTTCTTCAGCCATGACGGACCCCATAATGGCAAACTGAGCGAGCATGCGACTGTCGCACTCCACGTTCGCTCCCAGATCCAGCACGACGGTTTTGCCACGCTGCTGATTTGGCAGCACGGTCATCAGCGCGGGTCGTTCAATATTCTCAATAGGCTTGAGCAACATTTTTGCCAGCCCCATCAGCGCACCGGTATTGCCTGCACTGATACAGGCTTCGGCCCGCCCTTCTTTTACCAGTTCCAACGCTATGCGCATGGAGGTTCCGCGACTACTGCGGATAGCCTGAGCAGGACGAGCATCACTTGCAACAACCGATTCAGCAGGAATAATTTGCAGACGCGAACGCTGCTCAAAATCAGCTCTGGCAAGAAATGGCGTAATGGCGTCGGGGGAGCCGACCAGAAGAAGATGGAGATGGGAATTAGCGTCCAGTGCCTGCAAAGCAGCAGGCACTGTCACGGCGGGGCCATAGTCCCCGCCCATAGCATCTAACGCAAGGGTTAGACGTATCAAGATATCGCCAGATTACTTAGCGATGACCTTGCGACCGCGGTAGAAACCGTCGGCAGTGATATGGTGACGCAGGTGAGTTTCACCAGACGCTTTGTCTACAGACAGGCTGGAAGTGGTCAGCGCATCGTGAGAACGACGCATGCCACGCTTGGAACGGGTTGGTTTATTCTGTTGTACGGCCATGGACCTTACTCCTCAATTACTTACGCTTTAAACTGGCTAATACGGCAAATGGGTTTGGTTTTTGCGCCTCATCGGGCAGTTCGCCAAAGACCATGTCCGCGTCGGACACTTCACAGTGTTCAGAATCGTGCACCGGAACCACTGGCAAGGAAAGAATGATTTCATCCTCTACCATTGCAAGCAGATCGATTTCGCCGAACTCGTTAACCTGAATCGGCTCATACGCTTCCGGCAGTGCTTCGGCCTGTTCGTCAGTGACGACCGGGCTAAAACAATACGTTGCGTGAACATCGTGCGAGAACGGCTGACCGCAGCGCTGACACATCAGCGTTACGCTCACCCGCGCCTCACCGGTAATTACCGCGAGACGCTGGTTGTCGATTGCGAACGACAGCGCGCATTCTACATCACTGTCCACGCTGACAACAGACTCAGCGACACGTTCAACCTGCTCAGGCAGGTACACACCCAGATAATCAAGGCGTTTTTGAGCGGTACGGACCGGGTCCAGTGTCAGGGGTAATTTAACCTTTTGCATAGGGCGCGCATATTAACTTCGTAACGACACAGAGTCAAAGGAAAAGGCAAGCGCCGCCTTCCGTTTGTCATTTATTCACACATCCACAGGTATGGCGTTTACTATAGGGCAATAATATCGCCCCAAATGGACTCTTTTGACTATGCTTCCTCTCGTCCTTGCCTCAACCTCGCCCTTTCGCCAGAGCCTGCTGGCAAAGCTCGGTCTGCCTTTTATTGTTGCTGCACCTGATGTCGACGAAACGCCACTGCCCGGCGAAAGCGCCCGCAGGTTGGTCATGCGCCTGGCAACGGCCAAAGCACAGGTGTTGGCGCAACATTACCCTGCGCACCTTATTATAGGTTCCGATCAAGTGTGTGTACTTAACGGGCAGATTACTGGTAAGCCACATACTGAAGAAAATGCCGTTGCCCAGCTAATGCAGGCACGCGGCAATATTATTTCTTTTTATACCGGTCTTGCGCTCTACAACAGCCATAGTGGTGAATTGCAAACGGAATGCGAGCCTTTCGATGTGCATTTTCGCCATCTGACAGAGCAAGAGATTCGTCATTACGTACAGACAGAAAAACCGCTGCAGTGTGCGGGCAGCTTTAAAAGTGAAGGATTGGGCATTGCGCTGTTTGAACGCCTTGACGGGCGTGACCCAAACACGCTGGTCGGTCTACCGCTGATTGCACTGTGTGGAAT
>JALAGK010000545.1 GCA_022712475.1 Enterobacteriaceae bacterium | reverse complement strand
GGGTATGGAAGTCAAATAAGACAAACATACTTTGTTACACATATGGTGCAAACAGAATAAAAAAACCGGCTTACAAAGGCCGGTTTTTTTATTCAGAGGTCTGAATCACTCTTTGTTTGAAAGACGCTCAGCTGGTGCTTCATTGCCTGATGCGGGCTTAGTCGCGCTATCGTCGTCGTTCATGGCCTTTTTAAAGCCCTTGATCGCCGCCCCGAGATCGCCACCGAGCGTACGTAATTTCTTAGTACCAAACAACAATACAATCAGTACGCCAACTACCAGCAATTTGGTAATGCTAATCTCGCCCATATTTACCTTCTCTATCCAGTACAGACCGAAAAACCGGAGTACATTAACGGTCATTAAGCCCGGCAACACAATAGCAATCTGTAACAAGGTGAATCAATAAGGCGTTGAAACAATCTCAACGCAAGCGTGGTAGCGCGAAGCGGCGATTTTTCAGCACCGGTAGCTGTGCCCGAACCTCAGCCACGCGAGCACCGGAAGCCTCAGCCACAATCAGCGCCGGCGATTCACCCGCCCCTGCCACGGTTATCCCAAACGGATCCACCACGCGGCTGTAGCCAATGTTCCTGTTGCCGCACTCACCCGCCGCCGCTATCCAGCAGGTGGTATCCAGCGCTCGTGCTGCCAGCAACGTCTCCCAGTGGCGCTCTTTATGCGCGCCACGCACCCATGCCGCAGGCAGTGCCAGAAGCTCAGCACCAGCCAATGCAAGACTCAGCGCCAGATCGGGAAAGCGCAAGTCATAACAGGTCATCAGCCCCACTTTCATGCCTGCCACCTCAATCAACGGCGGCAGCGCGATACCGGCATCCACCAGTCGGGACTCCTGAATCTGAAACGCATCGTACAGGTGCAGCTTTTCATAACGCGCCAGTATTTTCCCATCACGTATTGCCAGTAGGGTATTGGTTGCCCGACCTGCAGTGGTTGGGACATGTATTGTCAGTACCGTTGTCAGTGGCGTACTACGGCTTGCGCTCAGCAAGCCGTGCACATATGAGCCATCCAACGGCTGCGCGGATTTTACCGACAAATCCGGGTCATCGTCGGCACGCGCCAACAATGCCTCCGGCAGTACCAGCAGGTCTGCCTGCTGCGCGCTGGCTGAGCGCATTAACGACTGGCAGGTGCTGAGATTCTCTTGCCACTCATCAGTGACGGCAAATTGCCCAACTGCAACTCTCATCTCCCCTCCTGAGCGCTCAACGCTGGTCATCAGCACATCCGCAGCGCTACACTCTTTATTACTCCATGTCTTCTAACAGGACAACCCCCGTGTTTCAGATGTTTTTAGCAGTATTTATTGGTGGTGGTATTGGCAGCACGGCACGCTGGCTACTGGGTCTGCGTCTTAATCCAGTACACAGCTCGCTTCCCATCGGCACGCTCACAGCAAACCTGGCGGGCGCGTTTATCATTGGACTGGGCCTCGCCTGGTTTGGACGCATGACGCAAATCGACCCCATGTGGAAGCTGCTTATCACAACCGGCTTTTGCGGTGGGTTGACCACGTTTTCGACCTTCTCTGCAGAAACCGTCTTGCTGCTACAGCAGGGGCGCTTTGAATGGGCTGCACTGAACGTGCTGGTCAACCTGTGCGGTTCATTTGCCATGACGGCGCTGGCCTTCTGGCTGGTTTCACAATCAAGCCAGGCATCTTAATTCCCGCTTAAGGTTTTGTTGCCAGACTCCGGTAGGGAAAAAGGAGAATGACAATGAAAAACTTTCTGCAAAATAATCAAGGCTGGATATCCGTGTTGCTGTGCGTTCTTATCGTGGCAGCATTTCTGCACGGCTGGCTTATCAGCTGGGAATGAGGCGGCTTATAGCCGAATTGCGGACATAAAAAAACCCGCCCGGTTGGGTGGGTTTTTTAACACTTGCTGCAGATTAGATAGCGATCACGTTAGCAGCAGAAGGGCCTTTGGCACCGTTAGTGATTTCAAACTCAACGCGCTGGCCTTCAGCCAGGGTTTTGAAACCATTGCTCTGGATCGCAGAGAAGTGTACGAACACGTCTTTGCTGCCATCTTCCGGAGTAATGAAGCCGAAACCTTTGGACTCATTAAACCACTTAACGTTACCTTTAATCTTAGACATCAATATTACCTTTACATGAAAAACGACACAAATGCTGTGTCGGACACCAGTACATCAATTGTGGTGGCTTTTGTCCAGTCGAACTTTGCTAAAAAGTGATAATTATCGCTAACTTTTTTTTACAGCGTGATTTACACCTTATTTTTCAAAGAGTCGGCATAAAACATCGCTCGAAAAATATTCAGCATCAAAACTGGACCCGGAACCAGGCGAAGTAAACATTACCGTTATTGTAGGTTCCAGGGATGTAAGTCATCTGGAAAGTAGCAGGGCCATAACCGATAGAGGCCAACGGCAGAATTGCAGGAACCGGAATGTATTTCCAGTTATCACGCGCCGTCACACCTGCGGTGTAGCCCAGGCCAAGGCGGAAGTTGTCGTCCTGCAGCGGGCGCCAGGTTGCTTCCCAGCCGTAACCGGCAAACGGCTCCCATTTGTTATAGGAGTCTTTAAAGGCCATCACATAAAGTCCGTGCCAGTTGCCTTTTTCATCCCAACGCGACTGGCCAATACCTGCTCCCCATGGGCGCTCGTTATACTCGTCCGTTTTGTCTTTATCGTAGGCAAAACGCGCATGCCAGGTGATAGCCGGTATATAAAGATCGACATGCTGTGGTTCATTCCACGTCTTCGCCACGTTATCAGTAAAGGTGGCAAACCACCCTTTCTCCTC
>JALAGK010000544.1 GCA_022712475.1 Enterobacteriaceae bacterium | reverse complement strand
GTGTTGATGGTACTGGCCGCAGCACTGACGGAGTTTTGTGGAGTGCTGGCGCAAACCCTGGGGCAACCCCGTGGCTATGCCGGTCCCATGGGCAAAAGCGACCGTGCGCTGGTCGTGGGGGCCTGCGGGCTACTGGTGGCACTGTGGCCTGCGCTGTGCAGCTGGCTGAACGTGGTCTGGCTAGTGATGCTGGCGCTACTGGTACTGACGGTGATTAACCGCTGTCGCCAGGCGCTGAAAGCGGGGGAGCAATAAGCATGTCATTACTGCATACGTCACTTGCGGTCATTTACGCCATCCTCGCCGTGGCCACGCTTATCAACGGACTGCTTGTCATTTTTGTCAAAGGCCGTGACTGGCGCGAGTTAACGCTACGTATTCGTTCTTGGTGGGTGATTATCACCGTCTTCGCGCTGGCAATGATAAGCCCGCTATGGCTGGGGCTGACTATTTTCGGTTTCATTAGTTTTCTTGCGCTTAAAGAGTATCTCACGCTCATTCCAACGCGGTTTTCCGATCATATGCCGCTGTTGTGGATGTTCATCGCCATCCCGCTTAACTACCTGTGGATTGGCATAGACTGGTACAACATGTTCATCATCTTTATTCCCGTCTACGCCTTTTTGTTTTTGCCAGTGCGTATGGTGCTGTCGGGTGACACACAGGGTTTTTTGCGCTCTGCAGCCCAGTTGCACTGGGGGCTGATGACAACCGTATTTGCGCTAAGCCACGTTGCCTGCCTGTTGGCCCTGACGCGCAGTGACCCAACGCACGGTGGTGCGTTGCTGGTTATCTTCCTGGTTGGGCTCACCGAGTTCAATGATGTGGCGCAGTACCTGTGGGGTAAATCACTGGGGCATATTCGTGTAACCCCCAGGGTCAGTCCTAATAAAACCCTGGCCGGGCTGTTAGGTGGCGTGCTGAGTACGGTTGCTGTGGCACTGGTGCTCGGGCCGATAATGACGCCAATGTCGATGGGAATGTCAGCGCTGGCAGGGCTGCTTATTGGGCTAAGCGGTTTTTGTGGTGATATCGTCATGTCGGCGGTGAAACGTGATATCGGCGTTAAGGACAGCGGCTCCATGCTGCCGGGACACGGCGGTATCCTTGACCGCATCGATTCGCTGATTTTTACCGCGCCGCTGTTTTTTCATTTTGTCTGGTATTTCTACTTCTGATGAACATGATTAATCGTTTTGCGCACCGGCTGTTCAGTCTGTGCATTGTCTGGCCAGTGTTACGTATCTGGCTGGGGCTGCGCGTTCATAACCGCGAGCGCCTGCCGCAACAGGGACCCGCCATTATCGTGGCGAATCATAACAGTCATCTGGATATTTTTACCCTGTTGTCGCTGTTCCCCCTGCGTAAACACGCCATGATTCGCCCGGTTGCTGCGGCCGACTATTTCCTGCGCAACCGACTGCTTGCCTGGTTTACGCAAAATATACTCAACATTATTCCGGTTGTGCGTGGGGGAGATAATAACTGCGATCCCCTGGCTGCCTGCGCTGACGCGCTACGCCAGAACCAGATCCTGATTCTGTTCCCGGAAGGTACGCGCGGCGAGCCGGAAAAAATTTCCGGTTTTAAATCCGGCCTGTGGTACCTGGCGCAGTCATTCCCGGAGACGCCAATTGTGCCCGTGTACCTGAAAGGGCTGGGGCGCTCAATGGGCAAGGGGCGTCACATTCCTCTGCCGTTATTTATTGATATTCATATCGACGAGCCATGCTATTGGCTGGACGACAAACAGCAATTTAAGGATGCGCTGCAAGCGCGTTTTACTGCGCTACAGCAGCAGACACAAGGACAGCACCATGGATAATCAGCAACGTACTCCTGACGAATTTATTTTTAGCACAAGCGATGGGCAGGCCCTGTTTTATCGCCACTGGCCTGCGCTGCATGCCAACAGCAGCGCGCGTAAAGTGATCGTCCTGTTTCACCGCGGACATGAACATTCCGGGCGGTTGCAGCATATCGTTGATGAGCTGGGTATGGAGGACACCGATTTTTATGCCTGGGATGCGCGTGGGCATGGCAAAACGCAAGGCGACCGAGGCTATAGCCCGAGCCTTGGGCGTTCGGTACGTGATGTTGAAGAATTTATGCGTCACGTGGTGCAACACAGCGGTGTGGCAATGCGTGACATTATCGTTGTGGGTCAGAGCGTCCGTGCGGTGCTGGTAGCAAAATGGCTACACGATTACGCACCACCGAAACATAGGATTGTGCTCACGTCTCCGGCATTAAAAGTCAAACTATACGTGCCATTTGCCCGTACCGGACTGAAGCTCATGCAGCGCCTGCGTGGGCTGTTCTACGTCAACTCTTACGTTAAAGGTAAATTCCTCACTCACGATCCGGCGCGCGTGGCGTCATTTGACAGCGATCCGCTAGTTACACGCCCGATTGCGGTCAATATTCTGCTTGAGCTGTATAAATCGGCTGAGCGCGGGGTGAGTGATGCCGCTGCCATTACCTCACCGACACAACTGCTGATTTCAGGCGATGATTACGTGGTACACCGCAAACCGCAGCTGGACTTCTAC